>NZ_JAYMRY010000009.1:0-235423 GCF_038900695.1 Paraburkholderia sp. JHI2823
GATGGACGAAGGTCAGGCCGCGCTCCTCCTGCAGCCGTACGGCGTGGGCGTAGGCGTCGCTGTAGGACTCGCCCGCCTGCACGACCTCGACGGTGGCGCCGCCATGGGCGCGCACCGCATCGACCTTCACTTGCGGCGTGGTGACGGGCACGCAGATCACGGCCTTCACGCCGAGCCTGGCCGCCGAAAGCGCCACGCCCTGCGCGTGATTGCCCGCCGAGGCGGTGATCACGCCGCGCTCGAGCTGCGCGGGCGTGAGATGCGCCATCTTGTTGTAGGCGCCGCGCAGCTTGAAGGAGAACACCGGCTGGTTGTCCTCGCGCTTGAGGAACACCGCGTTGCGCAGGCGCGCCGAGAGGTTCGGGGCGCGTTCGAGTTCTGTCTCCCGGGCGACGTCGTAGACGCGGGCGGTGAGGATTTTCTTCAGGTAATCGTCGTGGGAGGCCATGCGAGGGCGCGCCGTGCGCGGGTTCAGTGCGGGAAAACGTCAATGATATCGCCAACGGCCCGCGCGCTGGCGGCGGGGCAGGCGAGCGGGGTTGGGCGTTTGATGGACATCGGGCCCCCAGCCATGCCGGCCGCCGGTCGGCACAAGTGAATTTTTAGTGTCCGTAGGGCTTCCCGCGCTGCGTCAGCGCGGGTGCGGATCATGCGGTAAAATCCATTTTCGAAACAAGGATCGGAAGATGCACTGGCAACCCCGGACAGCCCATTTGATGCACGCGCGGCGCGAGACCCGCCCCGCGGCGCAGCGGCACGCCCGCCACGCACGATCGTGTCGCTAAGTCCGAGCGCCGGGGAACCATCGGCGTGAGTGTTGCCGCCATGTGCCTCCCCACCCCTTTCGTCCGCTGCCTGCCACAGGCGGATACGATTTCAGAATAGCGCCCCACGCGCCCCGTCAGCATTCGTCGCACCGGCAGAACGCCGTGCGTGGAGCTGGCTCAAAGAGTCGTCCAACCATGAACGCACCTCAAGTTTTCGATCCTCGCGGCGGCGCCGCCGCCGTGGCCGCCGACATCGAACCGCGCTTGCGCGAGATTCCCTATAACTACACGTCCTTTTCGGATCGCGAGATCGTCATCCGCCTGCTTGGCGAAGAGGCCTGGAACGCGCTCGCCGAGCTGCGCGCGGAGCGCCGCACCGGCCGCTCGGCGCGCATGCTTTACGAGGTGCTGGGCGACATCTGGGTCGTGCGCCGCAATCCCTATCTGCAGGACGACCTGCTCGACAACCCGAAGCGCCGCGCGCTGCTGATCGAGGCGCTCAACCACCGCCTCGCCGAAATCGAAAAGCGCCGCCGCGCCGACCTGGTCGAGCATGCCGACGAGGAAGGCGTGAGCCGCGCCGCGCGCGTCGAAACGCTGGTTGCCGCCACGCGCCGCGCCATCGACGCCTTCGCGGGCGAGTTCGACAAGATGGCGGACCTGCGCCGGCGCGCGACGAGGGTGCTCGGCAAGCGCACGGCCAAAGACAACATCCGCTTCGACGGTCTCGCGCGCGTCTCGCACGTGACCGACGCGACCGACTGGCGCGTCGAGTACCCGTTCGTCGTCCTCACGCCCGACACCGAAGCCGAAATCGCGGGCCTGATCAAGGCCTGCTTCGAGCTCGGCCTCACCGTGATTCCGCGCGGAGGCGGCACGGGCTACACGGGCGGCGCGGTGCCGCTCACGCCGTTCTCGGCCGTCATCAACACCGAAAAGCTCGAAGAGCTCGGCCCCGTCGAAATGACCGACCTGCCGGGCGTGAACCGCAAGGTGGCGACCATTTTCTCGGGCGCGGGCGTCGTCACCCGCCGCGTGACCGAGGCCGCCGACGCCGCGGGCTTCGTGTTCGCCGTCGACCCGACCTCGCTCGATGCGTCGTGCATCGGCGGCAACGTCGCGATGAACGCGGGCGGCAAGAAGGCCGTGCTGTGGGGCACGGCGCTCGACAATCTCGCCTGGTGGCGCATGGTCGATCCGCAGGGCAACTGGCTCGAAGTCACGCGCCTCGACCACAATCTCGGCAAGATCCATGACATTCCTGTCGCGCGCTTCGAGCTGAAGTGGTTCGACGGCGAGCACGCGCCGGGCGAAAAGCTGCTGCGCACCGAATGGCTCGATATCGAGGGCAAGCGTTTTCGCAAGGAAGGCCTCGGCAAGGACGTCACCGATAAATTCCTCGCGGGTCTGCCGGGCGTGCAGAAGGAAGGCTGCGACGGGCTCATCACGTCCGCGCGCTGGGTGCTGCACAAGATGCCCGCCCATACGCGCACGGTGTGCCTCGAATTCTTCGGCCAGGCGCGCGAGGCGATCCCGAGCATCGTCGAAATCAAGGACTATCTGTTCGAAACGTCGAAGCAGGGCGGCGCGATTCTCGCGGGTCTGGAGCACCTCGACGAACGCTATCTGCGTGCCGTGGGCTACGCGACCAAGAGCAAGCGCAACGCGTTCCCGAAGATGGTGCTGATCGGCGACATCGTCGGCGACGACGCCGATGCCGTGGCCACCGCGACCTCCGAAGTCATCCGCATGGCCAACGGCAAGAGCGGCGAGGGGTTTGTCGCGGTGTCCGCCGAGGCGCGCAAGCGCTTCTGGCTCGACCGCAGCCGCACGGCCGCCATCGCGAAGCACACCAACGCGTTCAAGATCAACGAAGACGTCGTGATCCCGCTCAATCGCATGGGCGAGTACACGGACGGCATCGAGCGCATCAACATCGAGCTGTCGATCAAGAACAAGCTGCAACTGGTCGACGCGCTCGAAGCGTTCTTCAAGGAAGGGAAGCTGCCGCTCGGCAAGACCGACGACGCGAACGAGATTCCCTCGGCGGAACTGCTCGAAGACCGCGTGCAGCAGGCGCTCGATCTGCTCAAGCGCGTGCGCGAACGCTGGACCTTCGTGGGCGAAAAGCTCGACATGTCGCTGCGCGAGGCGCAGCACTACCTCGTGCAACTGGGCTACGAGGCGCTGGCGGAGAAGTTCGCCGACCGCGTCGACGCGCAGCCGGACGCCAGCGTCTTCCACGTGACCCAGGACCGCACGGTGCGCGTGTCGTGGAAAGAGGAAATTCGCGCGGAACTGCGCCAGATCTTCAACGGCGGCGCGTTCAAGCCGATCCTCGACGAAGCCCAGGCGATCCACAAGAAGGTGCTGCGCGGCCGCGTGTTCGTCGCGCTGCACATGCACGCCGGCGACGGCAACGTGCACACGAACCTGCCGGTCAACTCGGACAACTACGAGATGCTGCAGGACGCGCACCACGCGGTCGCGCGCATCATGAAGCTCGCGCGCTCGCTCGACGGCGTGATTTCGGGCGAGCATGGCATCGGCATCACGAAGCTCGAATTCCTCACCGATGACGAGATCGCCGAGTTCCGCGCCTACAAGCAGCGCGTCGATCCGCAAGGCCGCTTCAATGCGGGCAAGCTGCTCGAAGGCGCCGACCTGCGCAACGCCTACACACCTTCGTTCGGCCTGATGGGCTATGAATCGCTCATCATGCAGCAGTCCGACATCGGCGCGATCGCCGAATCGGTGAAGGACTGCCTGCGCTGCGGCAAGTGCAAGCCGGTATGCGCCACGCACGTGCCGCGCGCGAACCTGCTCTACAGCCCGCGCAACAAGATTCTCGCGACCTCGCTGCTGGTCGAGGCGTTCCTGTACGAAGAGCAGACGCGCCGCGGCGTGTCGATCAAGCACTGGGACGAGTTCAACGACGTGGCCGATCACTGCACGGTCTGCCACAAGTGCGTGACGCCGTGCCCGGTCAAGATCGACTTCGGCGACGTGACGATGAACATGCGCAACCTGCTGCGCAAGATGGGCAAGAAGAAGTTCAACGCGGGCAACGCGGCGGGCATGTTCTTCCTGAACGCCACCAATCCGCAGACCATCAATCTCGCGCGCGAACTGATGATGGGCGTGGGCTACAAGGCGCAGCGCCTCGGCAACGATCTGCTCAAGAAGGTCGTGAAGAAGCAGACGGCGCATCCGCCCGCCACGACCGGCAAGCCGCCCGTGGTCGAGCAGGTGATCCACTTCGTCAACAAGAAGATGCCGGGCAACCTGCCGAAGAAGACGGCGCGCGCGCTGCTCGACATCGAGGACAACAAGATCGTGCCGATCATCCGCAACCCGAAGACGACGAGCGTCGATTCGGAAGCGGTGTTCTACTTCCCGGGCTGCGGCTCGGAGCGTCTGTTCTCGCAGGTGGGCCTCGCCACCCAGGCCATGCTGTGGGAGGCGGGCGTGCAGACCGTGCTGCCGCCGGGCTACCTGTGCTGCGGCTATCCGCAGCGCGGCTCGGGCCAGTACGACAAGGCCGAGAAGATCGTGACCGACAACCGCGTGCTGTTCCATCGGGTCGCGAACACGCTCAACTACCTCGACATCAAGACGGTGGTCGTGTCGTGCGGCACCTGCTACGACCAGCTGGCCGGTTATGAATTCGACAAGATCTTCCCGGGATGCCGCATCATCGACATCCACGAGTTCCTGCTGGAGAAGGGCATCAAGCTCGATGGCGTGACGGGCACGCGCTACATGTACCACGACCCGTGCCACACGCCGATCAAGACGATGGACCCGGTCAAGCTCGTCAATGAACTGATGGGCTCGGAGAAGGACGGCTACCGCATCGAGAAGAACGATCGCTGCTGCGGCGAATCGGGCACGCTGGCCGTCACGCGCCCGGACATTTCGACGCAGGTGCGCTTCCGCAAGGAAGAGGAAATCCGCAAGGGCGCGGCGAAGCTGCGCGGCATTCCGGTCACCGGCAACGGCGCGAACGGGGTGCAGCCGGCTACGCAGCAGGAAGCGGGCGGGCAGGGTACGGCGCAGGACGTCAAGATTCTGACGAGCTGCCCGTCGTGCCTCCAGGGTCTGTCGCGGTACAACGAAGACGCCAACATCGAAGCCGATTACATCGTGGTGGAAATCGCCCGACACGTACTTGGCGAAAACTGGATGGCGGACTACGTTCAGAGCGCGAACAATGGCGGAATCGAGCGCGTGCTGGTCTAATGGCAGCGCTCAATTTTCCGTGAAACCGGTTCGGGGACGACGATGAAATGCGTATTCTGCAATGAGGAAGGCGGCGACGTGCTGTGGCAGGACGAGCGCATGCGCGTCGTGCTCGCGACCGCCGAAGCCGACTATCCCGGCTTCTGCCGGGTCATCTGGAATGAGCATGTCGCCGAGTTCTCGGACCTGGGCGCGGAAGACCGGGAGCATCTGATGCGCGTGGTGTATGCGGTCGAGCGCGCGCTGCGCCGCGTCATGCAGCCTTCGAAGGTGAATCTCGCGAGCCTTGGCAATCAGGTGCCGCATATGCACTGGCATGTGATTCCGCGCTTCACGAACGACGCGCATTTCCCGCTGCCCGTGTGGGCGCCGCGCCAACGCACGGTTTCGGAAGCGATGCTGGGCCAGCGCCGCGCGCAGGCTACGCTGCTGCGCGACGCGGTGCGCCAGGAGATGGACCAGGCCTGAGCAGGCGGCCGGCGGTGGACGGCCAACATGCGCTGATGGTGCGGTCAACACGCGGTCAAACGCAGGAACGAACATGAGTGGACTGAAATCCGATACGCCGGTGCCGACCGGCGTCGTGGTGCACGCCGTCTCGCGCGTGCTCGAACTCCAGTATGCGAATGGCGAGAGCTATCGCGTGCCGTTCGAGCTGATGCGGGTCTATTCGCCTTCGGCGGAGGTGCGCGGCCATGGGCCCGGCCAGGAAACGCTGCAGACCGGCAAGCGCGAGGTGACCATCACGGCGCTCGAGGGTGTCGGCAACTACGCGCTGCAGCCGACGTTTTCGGACGGCCACAACACCGGCATCTATTCGTGGGACCAGCTCTACGAGCTCGCCACGCGGCAGGACGAACTCTGGGCCGATTATTTCGCCAGATTGAAGGCGGCGGGCGTCGAGCGCGACGCCCCCATGGCGCCGCCGCCTGCAGCGCATGGCCACTGCCACTGACGCTTCCTGTTACGATCCTGCCCCGCCGCTCGTCTGACAGACACGGCGCACCCATCACAATAGAACACCCTTCCGCGAAAGGACGAGCGCGATGAGCAAAACCCACTTCGGCTATCAGACAGTCGACGAACAGGACAAGGCGAAGAAGGTGGCCGGCGTGTTTCACTCGGTCGCCTCGAACTACGACCTGATGAACGACCTGATGTCGGGCGGACTGCACCGCGCGTGGAAGGCCTTCACGATCGCGCAGGCGAACATCCGGCCGGGCGCGAAGGTGCTCGATATCGCGGGCGGCACCGGCGATCTGTCGATGGCGTTCGCGAAGAAGGCGGGCCCGACCGGCGAGGTCTGGCATACCGACATCAACGAGTCGATGCTGCGCGTGGGCCGCGACCGTCTCATCGACCGCGGCGTGATCACGCCGGCGCTGTTGTGCGACGCCGAGAAAATTCCCTTCCCCGACAACTACTTCGACGTGGTGACCGTGGCCTTCGGCCTGCGCAACATGACGCACAAGGACGTCGCGCTCGCCGAAATGCGCCGCGTGCTCAAGCCGGGCGGGCGCGTGCTCGTGCTCGAATTCTCGAAGGTCTGGGAGCCGCTCAAGAAGGCGTACGACGTTTATTCGTTCAAGGTGCTGCCGTGGCTGGGCCAGCGTTTCGCCCAGGACGCGGAGAGTTACCAGTACCTCGCGGAGTCGATCCGCATGCATCCCGATCAGGAAACACTCAAGACGATGATGGAACAAGTCGGCCTCGATGCCGTCAAATATTACAATTTGTCAGCTGGCGTGGTAGCCTTACACGTCGGTACAAAGTATTAGTGTTCCCAACTCTCTGTCTTTAAAGGAATTTCCGCTATGTCTGAGCCCCGCATCATTGCTTCCAAAAAGCTTTCAGTCTCGTGGGCCAGACGAATCGGCGTTCTGGCCATCGTCGGCGTGATGGTCGCCGGCAGCCTCGCGTCGTTCGACGCCGAGGCTCGCCGCATGGGTGGCGGCCGCAGCTTCGGCAAGCAGTCGTCAACGGCCACGCAGCGCAGCACGACGCCGCCGCCCGCGCAGCCCAGCCCGACGAATCCCGCGCAGCAAGCCGGCGCCCAGCGCGCGCCGGGCACGCCGGCTCCCACGCCCGCACCCGCACCGGCGCGCAATCGCTGGCTCGGGCCCATCGCGGGCCTCGCGGCCGGTCTCGGCATCGCGGCGCTGCTCTCGCACTTCGGTCTTGGCGAAGCGTTCGCGGGCATGATGGCCAACATGATCGTCATCGCGCTGATCGCCTTCATCGCGATCTGGCTGATCCGCAAGTTCATGAGCCGCCGCCGCGCCGCGGAACCCGCGTACCAGACCGGTGGCGGATATGCCTCGTCGAGCAACCTGAGCCAGTCGTCCGGTGGGTATCAACCGCAGGAGCCGCGCTATACCGCGCCGCCTACGGGGCAGTACCTCGCGCCTGAAGCCAATCCGCTCAGCACGCCGCATATCGATACGCCGCCGGCTGCAGGTGCGTCGATTCCTGCGGGCTTCGACACCGAAGCCTTCCTGCGCAACGCGAAGGTCTACTTCGTGCGTCTGCAGGCCGCGTGGGACGCGGGCAACATGGACGACATCCGCGAGTTCACGACGCCCGAGATGTTCGCCGAAATCCGCGTCGATCTCGCGGGCCGCGGCGCGCAGCCCAACCAGACCGACGTCGTGCAACTCAACGCAGACCTGCTCGGTGTGGAAGATCGCGGCAGCGAATATCTCGCAAGCGTGCGCTTCTCCGGCCTGATCCGCGAAAGCGCGGGCGCGCCGGCCGATCCGTTCGTCGAAATCTGGAATCTCTCGAAGTCGCGCACGTCGGGCGAAGGCTGGCTCCTCGCGGGCATTCAGCAGGTCGAGTCGCACTGAGTCCGCAGGGCGGCCGCGCGCTTCGTGAATTGATTCGGATCATGGAGTGCGGCGTCTGCACGTTGTCCGCCCGTTGTCTACCCGTCACGCCGCCGCCGCGCCACGTCGTATCGGGCAGGGCGGCGGCGCGATCCTGCGGCTCGAACGTTACGCTCGAACGTTACAATAGGAACCCGCCCGGGCTGGTGCCCGTGCGGGTTTTCTTATTTCATGCCGATGACTCTCGCCGCCAAGCCCTTCGCTGCTGCCGTCAATCACCTGCTCGCGCGCGAAACGTGGGCGCGTGAGCGCCTCGCTCCCTATGCCGGCAAGACCGCGCGCCTCACGTGTGAGCCCGTCGTGCTCACGCTGCTGGTGCTGCCGGACGGGTATCTGGGCGCGGTCGAGGACCACGATGCCGGCGGTGTCGATGTCACGCTATCGGTGCCCGCGGGCGCGCTCTCCTCGTTCGTGCAAGGCGGCCAGGCGGCCGTCATGAAGCACGTGAAGATCGAGGGCGATGCCGAGTTCGCGCAAGTCATCGGCAAGCTTGCCGAGCATTTGCGCTGGGAACCCGAAGAGGATCTCGCGAACCTGATTGGCGACGCCCCGGCTTCCCGCATCGCCGCGCTTGCGCGCGCCGCGGGCGAGCAGGCCTGGCGCACGGGGCGCAACGTGCTCGGCTCGGTCACGGAATATCTGCTCGACGAGAATCCGCAACTGGTGCGGCGCGTCGAGCTGGAAGGCTTCAACGAGGAACTGTCGCGCGCACGCGATGCGTTGGCGCGCGTCGAAAAGCGCATCGAGCGGATCGAACAAAAATCACAGGCCAGGGGCGCGAGCCAGAGCGCTGCGCCGCGCGGCTCGCGCTAGTCAACAGGCTTCCCAGACATGCGTTTTCTGCGTTTTCTCAAGATTTTCTTCACCGTCATCCGCTTCGGCCTCGACGAGATGATGTTGAGCCGGATCAACGACCGGCGCGTCGCGCTGCTCCTGCGCATCACGACGATCGGTCGGCGCTTCGACGATCCGCCCGGCGTGCGTCTGCGTCTTGCACTGGAAAGCCTCGGCCCGATCTTCGTCAAGTTCGGCCAGGTGCTGTCTACGCGCCGCGACCTGCTGCCGCCCGACATCGCCAACGAACTCGCCAAGCTGCAGGACCAGGTGCCGCCGTTCGATTCGAACGTGGCGATCGGCCTGATCGAGAAATCGCTGGGCGCGCATGTCGATAAGATTTTCGACGAGTTCGAGCGGGTGCCGGTGGCGAGCGCCTCGATCGCGCAGGTGCACTTCGCGAAGGTGAAGTCGGGCCAGCACGCGGGCAAGCCCGTGGCGGTCAAGGTGCTGCGCCCCAACATGCGCCCGGTGATCGATTCCGACCTCGCGCTCCTGCGCGACCTCGCCGTGTGGGCCGAGCGTCTGTGGGCAGACGGCAAGCGCCTGAAGCCGCGCGAGGTGGTCGCGGAGTTCGACAAGTACCTGCACGACGAGCTCGATCTGATGCGCGAGGCCGCCAACGGCAGCCAGTTGCGCCGCAACTTCGCGGGCCTCGATCTGCTGCTCGTGCCGGAGATGTACTGGGAGTACAGCACACCCAACGTCCTCGTGATGGAGCGCATGGTCGGCGTGCCGATCAGCCAGGTGGACAAGCTGCGCGCGGCCGGGGTGGACATTCCGAAGCTCGCGCGCGAGGGCGTCGAGATCTTCTTCACGCAGGTGTTTCGCGACGGCTTCTTCCACGCGGACATGCACCCCGGCAACATCCAGGTGAGCCTCGATCCCGCGCATTTCGGCCGCTATATCGCGCTCGACTTCGGCATCGTCGGCGCGTTGTCGGATTTCGACAAGAACTACCTCGCGCAGAACTTCCTCGCCTTCTTCAAGCGCGACTATCACCGCGTGGCGACCCTCCACATCGAGTCGGGCTGGGTGCCGCCCCATACGCGCGTGGAAGAGCTGGAAAGCGCGATTCGCGCCGTGTGCGAGCCGTATTTCGACCGCGCGTTGAAGGATATTTCGCTCGGCCAGGTGCTGCTGCGACTGTTCCAGACTTCGCGACGCTTCAACGTGGAAATCCAGCCGCAGCTCGTGCTGCTGCAAAAGACCATGCTCAACGTCGAGGGCCTCGGGCGCTCGCTCGACCCGGAGCTGGATCTCTGGAAAACGGCGAAGCCTTACCTCGAACGCTGGATGACCGAGCAGATCGGCCTGCGCGGCTGGTACGAGCGCTTCAAGATCGAGGCGCCCCAGTGGAGCAAGACGCTGCCGCAACTGCCACGCCTCGTGCATCAGATGCTGCTGCACCGCCAGGAACCGGGCGGACTCGTCAATGACGAGACAATCCGCCAGATGCTCGCCGAGCAACGGCGCACCAACCGGTTGCTGCAGGGCTTGCTGGTGTTCGGCGCAGCGGTGGGCGTGGGCATGGTGGCGGCGCGGGTGTGGCTGGCCTTTGCCTACGGTGGCTGAAATGCGCCGCCAGGACAGCGTACGAGACGAGGAGTGAGACGATGAGCGACCCGACCCTGCCGCCGCAACCGGGCGACGCGCCCGAGTTCGAAACCCGCGATCCGGCGTCGCCCTCGTTCTGGGACGAGCGCTTCGCACGCGGCTTCACGCCGTGGGACCAGGCGGGCGTGCAGCGCGAGTTCGAGGCCTTCGCCGCCGCGCACCCCGAGGCCGCCGTGCTGATTCCGGGCTGCGGCAACGCCTGGGAGGCGCGCTGGCTCGCCGAGCGCGGCCGCGCGGTGCGCGCCATCGATTTCGCGCCGGCTGCGGTCGCGAGCGCGCGCGCGGCGCTGGGCCAGTACGCAGACGTGGTCGAAGAGGCGGACTTTTACACCTACCAGCCGCCGTTCGCACCAGCCTGGGTGTTCGAGCGTGCCTTCCTGTGCGCATTGCCCAAAGCGCAGCGCGCAGCGTACGCGAGGCGCATGGCCGATCTGCTGCAACCGGGCGCGCTGCTCGCGGGCTACTTCTTCATTGGCGAGACACCCAACGGGCCGCCGTTCGCCATCGCGCGTGACGAGCTCGACGCCTTGCTCACGCCGTTCTTCACACTGGTGGACGATCGACCCGTGGCCGACTCGCTGCCCATCTTCGCAGGGCGCGAGCGCTGGCTCGTGTGGCGCCGTCACGACGACGCGCCGCCACGCGCTTGAGCGCTGAGAGGCGCTGGCGAGCGCCTTGCCCGGCAGGCGCGCGGGGCATTAGCCTCCCGGCAGAGCCGCGCGTGCTCTTGATGCGCGCGCGACCCGCCCTCATCTGAACCCGGGCGGCCGCAACCCTCCGACGCTTCCCGCTGGACAGCCAACCCCCGGTAAATGCCAGGGGCGATCCTGGTTTGCGGCTATAATTCAAGGCTTTGCAAGCAATTATCAGATTTTCATCAGGATAGAGATCATGCCGATCTACGCTTATCGCTGCGAGTCGTGCGGCTTCGACAAGGACGTGCTGCAAAAGATTAGCGATGCGCCCCTGACGCAGTGCCCGAGCTGCGGCGCGGACACCTTTCGCAAACAGGTCACGGCCGCCGGCTTTCAGCTGAAAGGTTCGGGCTGGTACGTCACCGATTTCCGTGGCGGCAACAGCGGCGGCAAGAGCGCTGCGGCGACGGGTGCAAAGGACAATGCGGCGGGCGAGAGCGCGGCGTCGTCCGAGAGCGGCAAGCCGGCGGGCGAGAGCGCTGCCAACGGATCAGGCGCAGCGGCTCCCGCGGCGGCGAGCGGCACGGCCAGCAGTGCGCCGAGCGCGCCGAGCCCGGCGGCCTCGACCTGAAAACCCGCGGCGCGATTCCTGCGGATCGCGCCGCGCCATTGCCACGCCGGCATAACCGATGCCGTGTGCGGCCCGCTTGGCGGTGTACATGACGATCAAGAAAGCGACGTTCAAATCGGTATTTCTGACTGGCCTTCTCGTGCTGGTGCCGTTGGCCATCACGCTGTGGGTGCTGAACCTCGTCATCGGCACGATGGATCAGACGCTGTTGCTGCTGCCCGAGTCGTGGCGGCCGGAGCGCATGTTCCACATGCGCCTGCCGGGCCTCGGCGCGGTGCTCACGCTCGCGTTCATCTTCGGCGTGGGTCTGCTCACGCACAACTTCATCGGGCAGAAGCTGGTGGAGTGGTGGAACGTGCTGGTGCGGCGCATTCCCATCGTCGGGCCGCTGTACGGCAGTATCCAGCAGGTTTCCGATACACTGCTTTCGAGCAACGGCAACGCATTTCGCAAGGCACTCCTGATCGAATACCCGCGCAAGGGTTCGTGGACGATCGCGTTTCTCACCGGCATTCCGGGCGGCGACGTGGTCAACCACCTGCAGGAAGATCACGTGAGCGTGTATGTGCCGACTACGCCGAATCCCACGTCGGGCTTTTTCCTGATGGTGCCGAAGAGCGAGGTCGTCGAGCTGGACATGACCGTCGACGCCGCGCTCAAGTATATTGTTTCGATGGGCGTGGTCGCGCCGGCTACCTCTCCACGCCGCCATATCGATCCTCCGCTTTAATACCGGACGACGCGCGCCGCGCGCCGCTCCCGTTCATTCATGCATAACGAAAGACGAACATCATGTCGATGAGATCTGAATACTGCGGTCTGGTGACCGAACAGCTGCTGGGCCAAACTGTTTCGCTGTGCGGATGGGTGCATCGCCGCCGTGACCATGGCGGCGTCATCTTCATCGACCTGCGCGACCGCGAGGGCCTCGTTCAGGTCGTCTGCGATCCCGATCGCGCGGAGATGTTCAAGATCGCCGAAGGCGTGCGCAACGAATTCTGCGTGCAAGTGAAGGGCGTCGTTCGCAATCGTCCGGAAGGCACGGTCAACGCGAACCTCACGAGCGGCAAGATCGAAGTGCTGTGCCACGAGCTCGTGGTGCTCAACGCATCGGTCACGCCGCCGTTCCAGCTCGACGACGACAACCTCTCGGAAACCACGCGTCTCACGCACCGCGTGCTCGACCTGCGCCGTCCGCAGATGCAGCACAACCTGCGCCTGCGCTATCGCGTGACGATGGCCGTGCGCAAGTATCTCGACGCGCTCGGCTTCATCGACATCGAAACGCCGATGCTCACGAAGAGCACGCCGGAAGGCGCGCGCGACTACCTCGTGCCGTCGCGCGTGAACGCGGGGCAGTTCTTCGCACTGCCGCAGTCGCCGCAGCTCTTCAAGCAGCTGCTGATGGTCGCCAACTTCGATCGCTACTATCAGATCGTCAAGTGCTTCCGCGACGAAGACCTGCGCGCCGATCGTCAGCCCGAATTCACGCAGATCGACTGCGAAACGTCGTTCCTCGGCGAGCAGGAAATCCGCGACCTGTTCGAAGACATGGCGCGTCACGTGTTCAAGGAAACGATCGGCGTCGAGCTCGATGCGAAGTTCCCGATCATGCCGTACTCGGAAGCCATGAGCCGCTTCGGCTCGGACAAGCCGGACCTGCGCGTGAAGCTCGAATTCACCGAGCTGACCGACGCCATGAGGGACGTCGATTTCAAGGTGTTCAGCACGCCGGCCAACACGAAGGACGGCCGCGTCGCGGCGCTGCGCGTGCCGAAGGGCGGCGAGCTTTCGCGCGGCGACATCGACGGCTACACCGAGTTCGTGCGGATCTACGGCGCGAAGGGTCTCGCGTGGATCAAGGTCAACGAAGCCGCCAAGGGCCGTGACGGTCTGCAAAGCCCGATCGTCAAGAACCTGCACGACGCCGCGATCGCCGCGATCCTCGAGCGCACCGGCGCGCAGGATGGCGACATCATCTTCTTCGCGGCGGACCGCGCGAAGGTCGTGAACGACAGCCTCGGCGCACTGCGCCTGAAGATCGGCCACTCGGAGTTCGGCAAGGCCAACGGTCTCGTCGAGAAGGGCTGGAAGCCGCTGTGGGTCATCGATTTCCCGATGTTCGAGTACGACGAGGAAGAGAACCGCTACGTGGCCGCGCATCACCCGTTCACGAGCCCGAAGGACGAGCACCTCGAATACCTCGAAACGGATCCGGGCCGCTGCCTCGCCAAGGCCTACGACATGGTGCTGAACGGCTGGGAAATCGGCGGCGGCTCGGTGCGTATCTATCAGGAAGACGTGCAGAGCAAGGTGTTCCGCGCACTCAAGATCGGTCCCGATGAGGCGCGCGCGAAGTTCGGCTTCCTGCTCGACGCGCTGCAGTACGGCGCGCCGCCGCACGGCGGTATCGCTTTCGGTCTCGACCGCATCGTCACGATGATGGCCGGCGCCGACTCGATCCGCGACGTGATCGCGTTCCCGAAGACGCAACGCGCGCAGTGTCTGCTCACGCAGGCGCCGAGCGCGGTGGACGAGAAGCAGCTTCGCGAACTGCACATCCGTCTGCGTCAGCCCGAGCAGAAGACGGCACAGTAAGCAGCGCAGCGCCGGGCGCTCCGCCCCGGTGCCCACCGCGAGCTTTTGCATCGCAACGACAAAAAAGGCGCATCGTGCGCCTTTTTTGCTTTTTGCGTTAAATTACCTTTAGACGCGCCGCAAGCGCGCAGCGCGCGTTCCTCCCCACGCTCCATCGCCATGCAGAAGCCGCCGAAGATTCCGGAATCCGTACTCGTCGTCATCCACACGCCGCAGTTGGAGGTCCTGATCATCGAACGCGCCGACCGGCCCGGCTTCTGGCAGTCCGTCACCGGCTCGAAGGATCGCCTCGACGAGCCATTCGCCGAAACCGCCGTGCGCGAAGTGGCCGAGGAGACGGGGATTGCCGTCGGCACCGATGGTGTGCCGCAGGCGGCGCTGCTCGACTGGCGTCACGAGATCGAGTACGAAATCTATCCCGTCTGGCGGCATCGCTATGCGCCCGGCGTCACGCGCAACACCGAGCACTGGTTCAGCCTGGAAGTGCCCACGGGCACAGTCGTCACGCTCGCGCCGCGCGAGCATACGGCGTATCTGTGGCTGCCTTACGAGGAAGCGGCGGCGAAGTGCTTCTCGTGGTCGAACCGCGAGGCCATCCTTCAGCTACCGTCCCGGCTGCGCGAGGGGCGCAAGCGGCGCGACGGAGATGAAGCGACTCAAGTGAGCGGAACATGAGCGAGACGAGCACCGATCCGGGCATCGAATCGCAGCGCGTCGTGAGGCTGCGCGAGGCGCTCCTCGGTCGGCGCTATCGTTCGCGTTACCGCTTCACCAGCGGCAATGACGTGCGGCTGTTCGGCTCCAGCGCGGATCTCTTCGGCGCGATGATCGCGCGCATCGACGCAGCCACGCGCGACGTCGCACTCGAAACTTACATCTTCTGCGACGACGCCATCGGCCGCTCGCTCTCCGACGCGCTCCTGCGCGCGGCGGCGCGTGGGGTGCGCGTGCGCGTCATCACCGACGGCATCGGCTCGCCGCGCATCGGGCTGTTCGAGGTGTGGCTCGGCGCGGGCGTCGAGCATCGCGTCTACAACCCGCATATCTTCGGGCGGTTCGGCTTTTCGCGCACGCACCGCAAGCTCGCCGTGATCGACGACCAGTTTGCGTATTGTGGCGGCATCAACGTGATCGACGATATCGAGCAGGATGGCCGCAAGCTGCCGTATCCACGCTGGGATTTCGCCGTCGAACTGCACGGCCCCGTCGTCGTCGATGTGCGCCTCGCGATCGAACAGCAGTGGCGGCGCATCCGGCTCGGCTACCGCCCGCCGCTGCCGCAGGCGCTCTCGCCCGGCGTGCCCGCGAGCGCGGGCTTCATGGCGCCGCATCCGACCGGTCACACGGTGGGTCGCCCCACCCAGATCGTGGACGACGCGCTGCGCGCGCTAACGCCCACCGTGCGCTCGCCTCGCACGAGACACTTGTTCACGCGCCTGCGCGAGCGGCTGCGCGCGAGCGTGCGCGACCCGCGCTCGGCGCAGGTGCCGTGCGTGGCCTTCGTCGCGCGCGACAACGTGGTGAACCGGCGCGCCATCGAGAAGGCCTATCTCGACGCCATCGGCGAGGCGCGCAAGGAAGTGCTGCTCGCCAATCCGTACTTCATGCCGGGACGGCGGCTGCGGCGCGCGCTCGTTTCGGCCGCGGAGCGCGGCGTGGCGATCAGGCTTCTCGTCGGACGAAAGGAATTCAAGGTGCTCGACTACGGGGTGCCGTTTCTCTACCACTCGCTGCTCAGTGCGGGCGTGCAGATCGCCGAATACGAGAAAACGATGCTGCACGGCAAGGTGGCCGTCGTCGATTCGAGCTGGGCCACCGTGGGGTCGTCCAACCTCGACGCGCTCAGCCTCGTGCTCAACAACGAGGCGAACGTGCTGCTGGTCGAGCATCCCCAGATCGAGCAACTGCGCGGCGAGATTCTCGCCGCGTTCGGCGACTCCGTGGAAATCGACCGCGCGAGCTACGAAGCGCGGCCGTGGCAAGTGCGCGCCGTGAACTGGCTCGCGTGGGCGTTTTATCGAGCGCTCATGAAGCTCATCACCGTGGGCGGCTACGACTAGAACGGCGAGGCGCGAGAAAGTCGCCAGAAAGCGTCGTCCGAACGATGCGCCTGCCATACGAGTCCCTGCACGTGCAATCGAGAGAATGTCGGCTTGCGCCCGGTGTACGAACCCCGAAAATTAGCGTACCGGTTAGAAATCGGTTTCTAATAAAGTCCTTGTTTCGCGGACGGCTGTCCTCAACAATAGTACGGCCGTTCGATTTAATTCAGGCCCCGATGCAAGCGGTTGACTAGCCGTCGACAGCGACATCGCGGCCGCATCGTTACGGTAAAGAAAGCTATGCGAAAAGGCGAACAGACACGAGCCGCCATTCTGGATGCAGCACTCGATCTCGCAGGACGCGACGGACTGGAAGGACTGACCATCGGCCTGCTCGCCGAGCGCATGCAGATGAGCAAGAGTGGCGTCTTCGCCCACTTCGGTTCGCGGGAAGACCTGCAGGTCGAGGTGGTGCGCGAGTACCACCGTCGATTCGAGGAAGAAGTCTTCTTTCCGAGTTTGCGCGAGCCGCGTGGTTTGCCGCGTCTGCGTGCGATGCTGTCGCGATGGATCGAGAAGCGCATTCACGAAGTCACGACCGGCTGCATCTACATCAGCGGCGCGGTCGAGTACGACGACCGCGCGGACAGCCAGGTGCGCGAGACGCTCGTGGCGAGCGTGTCGATGTGGCGCGCGGCGCTCATGAGGGCCATTTCGCAGGCAATCGAGGAAGGGCATTTGCGTAAGGACACCGATCCCGCGCTGATGCTCTTCGAACTGTATAGCGTGACGCTCGGCCTGCATCATGATGGCCGCTTCCTGCATCTGCCGGACGCGGTCGAGCATACGTGGGCCGCGTTCGAGAGGTTGATCGTTTCGTATCAGAGCGGAACCCAGTAGCGTCTTGCCGCACCATCGAAGTCGCGGCGGCGCGAGGGACCCGAAGCTCACATTCTGGAGAGAAGACATGGGACAGTACACCGCGCCGCTGCGCGACATGCAGTTCGTGCTGCACGAGCTGCTGAACGTGGAAGGCGAAGTGAAGCAGATGCCGAAGCACGCCGACCTCGACGCCGACACCATCAATCAGGTGCTCGAAGAAGCCGGCAAGTTCTGCTCCGAGGTGCTGTTTCCGCTGAATCAGGTCGGCGACCGCGAGGGCTGCACCTATGCCGGCGACGGCGTCGTCACCACGCCGACGGGTTTCAAGGAAGCGTACAGGCAGTATGTCGAAGCGGGCTGGCCGGCGCTCGGCTGCGATCCCCAATACGGTGGCCAGGGCCTGCCGGCGTTCGTCAACAACGCCCTCTACGAAATGCTGAACTCGGCGAACCAGGCGTGGACCATGTATCCGGGTCTCTCGCATGGCGCCTACGAGTGTCTGCACGCGCACGGTACGCCCGAACTCCAGAAAACCTACCTGCCGAAGCTGGTCGAAGGCGTGTGGACCGGCACGATGTGCCTGACCGAGCCGCATTGCGGCACCGACCTCGGCATCCTGCGCACTAAGGCCGAGCCCAACGGCGACGGCTCGTATGCGATCACCGGCACGAAGATCTTCATCTCGAGCGGTGAGCACGACATGGCCGAGAACATTATCCACCTCGTGCTCGCACGGCTGCCGGACGCGCCGCCGGGAACGAAGGGCATCTCGCTCTTCGTGGTGCCGAAGTTCATTCCCACGGCGGCGGGCGCGATCGGCGAGCGCAACGGCATCAAGTGCGGCTCGATCGAGCACAAGATGGGTATTCACGGCAACGCCACCTGCGTGATGAACCTCGACGGCGCGAAGGGCTGGCTCGTCGGCGAGCCGAACAAGGGCTTGAACGCCATGTTCGTGATGATGAACGCCGCACGCCTCGGCGTCGGCATGCAGGGCCTCGGTCTCACCGAAGTCGCTTATCAGAACTCGCTCGCGTACGCGAAGGAGCGTCTGCAGATGCGCGCGCTGACCGGCCCGAAGGCGCCCGAAAAGGCCGCCGACCCGATCATCGTGCATCCCGACGTGCGCCGCATGCTGCTCACGCAGAAGGCATGGGCCGAAGGCGCGCGCGCGTTCACGTACTGGTCCGCGCTGCAGATCGACAAGGAGCTCTCGCACGGCGACGAAGCCGAGCGCAAGGAAGCCGCCGATCTTGTCGCGCTGCTCACGCCGATCATCAAGGCCTTTCTCACCGACAACGCCTTCGAGAGCACCAACCTCGGCATGCAGGTGTACGGCGGGCACGGCTTCATCTCCGAGTGGGGCATGGAGCAGTACGTGCGCGACGCGCGTATCAACCAGATCTACGAAGGCACGAACACGATCCAGTCGCTCGACCTGCTGGGCCGCAAGGTGCTGGGCGACATGGGCGCGAAGCTCAAGAAGTTCGGCAAGCTCGTGACGGATTTCGTCGAAGCCGAAGGCATCAAGCCGGAGATGCAGGAGTTCGTGAATCCGCTCGCCGACATCGGCGACAAGATGCAGAAGCTCACGATGGAAATCGGCATGAAGGCCATGCAGAACCCCGACGAAGTGGGCGCGGCCGCGGTGCCGTACCTGCGCACGGCAGGCCACCTCGTATTCGCGTACTTCTGGGCGCGCATGGCGCGCATCGCGCTCGACAAGGAAAGCTCGGGCGATCCGTTCTACAAGTCGAAGCTGGCAACGGCGCGCTTCTATTTTGCGAAGCTGCTGCCTGAAACGGCCACGTCGATCCGCCAGGCGCGCGCGGGTTCGAAGACGCTGATGGAAGTCGACGAAGCGCTGTTCTAAGCGCTCAAGGTGCGCGCTGCTTGCTTTGCTCGCGAGCGCGCGCGGCGCTGAAACACCGAATGCCCGGAAGCGGCGCCTCGGCAAGAACAACAACAGGCCGGTCCGCGCCGCAAACCATCTCAAATCCGCTCGACATTGCATATCCGCTGGAGGAACAACGTGAGCAATCTCAATATTCGCAAGGTAGCCGTGCTCGGCGCCGGCGTGATGGGCGCGCAGATCGCCGCGCATCTCATCAACGCCCGCGTGCCCGTGCTGCTGTTCGATCTGCCCGCGAAGGAAGGCCCGAAGAACGCGATCCCGCTCAAGGCGATCGAGACGCTCAAGAAGCTCTCGCCCGCGCCGTTCGGCGTGAAGGACGACGCGCAATACATCACGCCCGCGAACTACGAGGACGACATCGCGAAGCTCGCGGAATGCGACGTGGTGATCGAGGCGATCGCCGAGCGCATGGACTGGAAGCACGACCTCTACAAGAAGGTCGCGCCGCACCTCGCCCCGAACGCGATTTTCGCGAGCAACACTTCGGGCCTGTCGATCACCGAACTCTCGCATGGCTTCGGTGATGACCTGAAGGCGCGTTTTTGCGGCGTGCACTTTTTCAATCCGCCGCGCTACATGCACCTCGTCGAGCTGATCCCGACGGCGCACACAAAGCCCGAAATCCTCGACCAGCTCGAATCGTTCCTCACGAGCGTCGTCGGCAAGGGTGTGGTGCGCGCGAAGGACACGCCGAACTTCATCGCGAACCGCGTGGGCGTGTTCTCGATTCTCGCGGTGATCGCCGAGGCGAAGAAGTTCGGTTTGCGCTTCGACGAAGTCGACGACCTCACGGGCGCGCGCCTTGGCCGCGCCAAATCGGCGACGTTCCGTACCGCCGATGTCGTCGGTCTCGACACGATGGCGCATGTCATCAAGACGATGCAGGACAACCTGAAGGACGATCCGTTCTTCCCCGTCTACGAGACGCCGGCCGTGCTCGCGGGTCTCGTGGCGAAGGGCGCGCTCGGCCAGAAGACGGGCGCAGGTTTCTATCGCAAGGAAGGCCGTGCGATCAAGGTGCTCGACCCCAGCACGGGCGAGTACGTCGACGGCGGCGGCAAGGCCGACGAGCTGGTGGGCCGCATCCTCAAGCGCCCGCCTGCCGAGCGCCTGAAGCTCCTGCGCGAAACCCAGCATCCGCAGGCGCAGTTCCTGTGGGCGATCTTCCGCGACGTGTTCCATTACATCGGCGTGCATCTGCAGTCGATCGCGGACAACGCGCGCGACGTGGATCTCGCGATCCGCTGGGGCTTCGGCTGGAACGAAGGCCCGTTCGAGGGCTGGCAGGCCGCGGGCTGGAAGCAGGTCGCCGAGTGGGTGAAGGAAGACATCGAAGCGGGCAAGGCGCTCTCGAATGCGCCGCTCCCCGCCTGGGTGTTCGACGGCCCGGTGGCCGCGAACGGCGGCGTGCACGCTGCTGACGGCTCGTGGTCGCCGGCCGCGCAACGCTTCGAGCCGCGCTCGAATCTGCCCGTGTACGAGCGCCAGGTGTTCCGCGCGGCGCTCTTCGGTGAAACCGGGGCGCGCGATCCGAAGACCTACGGCAAGACGCTGTTCGAAAACGAGCACCTGCGCGCATGGGTGGACGACCGTGCGGGCGAGGACGATGTCGTCATCGTCTCGTACAAGAGCAAGATGAACACGATGGGCCCGGGCCTGCTCGACTCGCTCGTGAAGGCTATCGACATCGCCGAAGACGGCTACAAGGGCGTCGTGATCTGGCAACCGACTTCGCTCAAGCTCGGCACGCCGGGCGGCCCGTTCTCGGCGGGTGCGAACCTCGAAGAGGCGATGCCCGCGTTCATGATGGGCGGCGCGAAGGGCATCGAGCCCTTCGTGAAGAAGTTCCAGGACACGATGTTGCGCGTGAAGTACGCCAACGTGCCCGTCATCACGGCGGTGTCCGGCATCGCGCTCGGCGGCGGCTGCGAAATCATGCTGCAAAGCGCGAAGCGCGTCGCGCATATCGAGAGCTACGTCGGCCTCGTCGAAGTTGGCGTGGGTCTCGTGCCGGCTGGCGGCGGCCTGAAGGAAGCGGCCATTCGTGCGGCCGAAGGCGCGCAGGCGATCGGTGCGGCGCCGAGCGATTTGCTCAGGTTCCTGCAGAAGTCGTTCGAAAACGCGGCGATGGCCAAGGTCTCGGGCTCGGCGCACGAAGCGCGCGCCATGGGCTATCTGAAGCCGTCGGACACGATCGTCTTCAACGTCTTCGAGCTGCTCGACACGGCGAAGAAGGAAGCGCGCGCACTCTCGGCGGCGGGCTATCGTCCGCCGCTGCGCGCAACGCAGATTCCGGTGGCGGGCCGCTCGGCGATCTCGACGATCAAGGCGTCGCTCGTGAACATGCGCGACGGCCGCTTCATCAGCGATCACGACTTCCTGATTGCGAGCCGCATCGCCGAAGCGATCTGCGGCGGCGACGTCGAGGCGGGCAGCCTCGTCGACGAAGAGTGGCTGCTCAAGCTCGAGCGCCGCCCGTTCGTCGAGCTGCTCGGCACGCAAAAGACACAGGAACGCATCATGGGCATGCTGCAAACCGGCAAGCCGGTGCGCAACTAAAGCGGCACGAGACAACGGACTGGAGTAAGAGATGAGCAAACAGTTGCAGGACGCATACATCGTCGCCGCGAGCCGCACGCCCATCGGCAAGGCGCCGCGCGGTGTGTTCAGGAACACCCGCCCCGACGAGCTGCTCGTTCACGCGATCAGGTCGGCCGTGGCGCAGGTCCCCGGCCTCGACACGAGCGTGATCGAAGACGCCATCGTCGGCTGCGCGATTCCCGAGGCCGAGCAGGGACTGAACGTGGCGCGCATGGGCGCGCTGCTCGCGGGGCTGCCGCAGAGCGTGGGCGGCGTGACCGTCAACCGCTTCTGCGCGTCGGGTCTCACGGCGCTCGCCATGGCGGCGGACCGCGTCCGCGTGGGCGAGTCCGACGCGATCATCGCGGGCGGCTGCGAGTCGATGAGCATGGTGCCGATGATGGGCAACAAGCCGTCGCTCTCGCCGCACATCTTCGATCGCAGCGAAGACGTCGGCATTGCTTACGGCATGGGCTTGACCGCAGAGAAAGTGGCGGAGCGCTGGAAGGTGAGCCGCGAGGCGCAGGACGCGTTCTCGGTGGAATCGCACCGCCGCGCGCTCGTCGCGCAACAGGCGGGCGAGTTCAAGGACGAGATCGCGCCATACACGATCGTCGAGCGCTATCCTGATCTCGCCTCGGGCGAGGTGAAAGTGAAGGAACGCCTGATCGAGCTCGACGAAGGCCCGCGTGCCGACACCACGCTCGAAGGTCTCGCGAAGCTGCGCGCCGTGTTCGCGAACAAGGGCTCGGTCACGGCGGGCAACAGCTCGCAGACGTCCGACGGCGCTGGCGCGCTGATCGTCGTCTCCGAGAAGGTCCTCAAGCAGTTCAACCTCACGCCGCTCGCGCGCTTCGTGAGCTTCGCGGTGCGCGGCGTGCCGCCGGAGATCATGGGCATCGGCCCGAAGGAAGCAATTCCGGCCGCGCTCAAGGCCGCGGGCCTCAAGCAGGACGATCTCGACTGGATCGAGCTGAACGAGGCGTTTGCCGCGCAGTCGCTGGCGGTGATCGAGGACCTCGGCCTCGATCCTTCGAAGATCAACCCGCTCGGCGGCGCCATCGCATTGGGCCACCCGCTCGGCGCGACGGGCGCGATCCGCGCCTCGACGGTCGTGCACGGCCTGCGCCGCCGCAACTACAAGTACGGCATGGTGACGATGTGCGTCGGCACCGGCATGGGTGCGGCCGGCATCATCGAGCGGCTGTAAGCGCTCCGGCCGAAACGCCCAGGCGTTGATCGACACGGTTCGCAGACTTCGCGGTTTGCGGGCCGTTTTTTGTTATCGGATGTGTGGACTTTGCGAGGAGACTCCCGCATGAGCAACGAAATCCTGACCGCACGCGAAAACGGCGTGCTCACGATCACCATCGACCGGCCCGCGCGCAAGAACGCGCTCACGCCCGCAATGTATCTGGCGATGATCGACGCGTTCGCGGCCGCGCGCGAGGATGCGTCGGTGCGCGCGGTGCTGGTGCGCGGCGGCGCCGAAATCTTCACGGCGGGCAACGACATCGAAGACTTCCTGAAGTCGCCGCCCACTGGCGCCGATTCGCCCGTGGTCCGCTTTCTCGACGCCATCTCGACGTTCGAGAAGCCGCTCGTCGCGGCGGTGAAAGGACCGGCCATCGGCGTGGGCACGACGCTGCTGCTGCATTGCGATATGGTCTACGCCGCCGACAACGCGCGCTTCGCCGTGCCGTTCGCGCAGCTCGGGCTGTGCCCGGAGGCGGCTTCGTCGCTGCTGCTGCCTCGCATTGCGGGGTATCAGGGCGCGGCGGAGATGCTGATGCTCGGCGAGATCGTCGACGCGGAGCAGGCGCATCGCATGGGCTTCGTGAACCGAGTGCTGCCAGCCGCCGAGCTCGATGCGTTCGTTGCCGCGCAACTGGCGAAGCTCGTCGCGCTGCCTGCTTCGTCGCTGCGCATGACGAAGTCGCTCATGAAGCACGCGAGCGAGCACGAGATCAAGACGCGTATCAGCGAGGAGTGCGTGCACTTCGGCAAGATGCTGCTCTCGCCCGAGGCGCGCGAGGCGTTCACTGCGTTCCTCGAAAAGCGCAAGCCGGATTTCCGGCAGTTCGATTGAGGCGCCGGGCCGGGCGTCACGAATTACGGAGTGTGCTTCACGCCGTTTCGTAATCGACGTAGCCCGACTCGCGGCAAAAGCTCACGAGCCGCAGGCCGGCGCGCTTCGCGATGGCGATGGCGAGCGAGGAGGGCGCCGAGATCGTCGCGACCATCGGAATGCCCACGCGCGCGGCCTTGCGCACGAGCTCGTAGCTTGCGCGGCTAGAGAGGAAGACGAAGCCCTGCTGCGTGTCGGCGCGCTCGATCACGAGCTGACCGATGAGCTTGTCGAGCGCGTTGTGGCGGCCCACGTCCTCGAAGGCGCGCAGGATCGTGCCGTTTTCGTCGCACCACGCGGCCGCGTGCAGGCCGCCCGTGAGCTTCGTGAGCGCCTGGTGCTGCGGCAGCTCCCGGGCGGCGCGCGCGATGGCGTCGGGCGCGAGCCGCGCAACGAAGCCGGTGTCGGGCACCTGCTCCGGTTCGAGATCGAGCAGATCGATGCTCTCGATGCCGCATACGCCGCAGCCGCTACGACCGGCGAGCGCGCGGCGCTTTTCCTTCAGCGCGACGAACGCCTGCTGGACCACCGTGAGATGGACTTCGGCATGCGGCAGGTCGGCCGAAGGCTCTGCATGCCAGTAGACCTCGATGTCCTGGATATCGGCGTTGCGCCCGACGATGCCTTCCGAGATCGCAAAGCCCACTGCGAACGCTTCGAGGTCGCGCGGCGTGCACATCATGACCGCATGCGAAATGCCGTTGAAGACGAGCGCGACGGGCCATTCCTGGCCCACGTGGTCGACATGCGTTTCTACCGTGCCGCCGCGGTGACGGTGCACACGCAGCTCGATGGCGCCGCGCTGGCCTTCGGATTCGAGTGGTGGCGCCGCCAGGGTCGGCGTGAGAGCGGGGGAACGGGGCGGTGTGGCCAAGCGGGAACTCCATCAGTCCTTATGCAGCGGCGGCGCGGCACCGCAGCGCTGCCGGTGGATGGCGGGCCTGCGCCGCGCGCGGAAGGTTCTAAAATACCTCAAGCGGGCCGCCCGCGCTTGTCGCGCCTACGCCCGCCTCGCGAGGATACCGTCATGGCATTGAACGAAGCTCCGCTGCTCTTCCGGTTCGAGGTCGACTCGTCGGAAAATCTCACCTTTATTCCGATGTGCGTGCGCTTCAACCTGGATCGTTTTGGTCTGCGCATTTCCCTCGCGCAATGGCAGTTGCTGCCCTACGAGGACCGCCGGCTGCTGGCGTGTTTTCCCGTGGACGAGGACACGCAGATCGAGCCCAATTTCGATCACGCGCTGTTCGAAATGATCCGCACGCATGCCAACGTCGAACCCGAATGGTTCGCGCCCGACGAAGCGCCGGCCTGGCGCGACGTGAGTGCGGTGCCGGCCGGCATTGCGCTGCAGGCGGAGCTCGCCAATCTGCGGCCACCGGGCCTCGAAGACTGGGCGCAACTCGCCCCGTTCCAGCGCTATGTGCTTGCCAAGCTCGCGCGCAAACCGGAGGGCAACCACGACTTCCTGCCGGCCATGCGAGAGTTCGGGCTGGCGGTGCCGCGTTGATGCTTACCTGCTGATTTTTCCCGCTCGATCGTTATCCTGATTCCGCTGGCGGAGGCCGCCTCGCGCGCGCCGCCGGGCTTTTTTTTCGCCGCTTTCAGCGATTTTTCCCTCAAGACAAGCCGAGGCGTGCCGTTATTTCGGGTTGGCGCGTCAGGCGCCGACCGGTCGCGCGCAGTCGTGACCCATCATCCCGCGTCCACGGCGCGGGCGCGAACGACGCTCGGCATTCATGAACTTTCTCTTTTCGAAGCGCCAACTCATCAATCTCGCCGTCGTTGCGGCGGCCGTCGGCGCAAACGCGTTTGTCGCGTGGACGCAGATCGACGGTCAGCGCGAGATCGATCTGCGCGCCGGCCAGGCGGCGACGATCCGCCACGACCTCGACCGCTATCGCGACGCGTTCGGCAGCGGCTTGAGCGCGCTGAGCCGTCTCGCGGTGCAGGGGCAGGCCGAGTCCGCCGGCGCACGCGAGGCGCGTGCCGCCCTGCTCGATGAAACCGGCCGCGTACTGCGGGCTGAGCTGGCCGGCGATGCCAACCTCGCAGCCCGCTTCGATGCGACGGCGGCCGATGCCGCCGCCATTGCGAGGGAGATCGATGAGACGCTCGCGCGCGCCGGGCAGCGCGTGGCCGACGAGCGCGGACAGGCCGTGGCGGGGGCGAGCGCGGCGCCATTGGATGATCCCGCGGCAGGCGGCGCGACCGGCCAGCAGGCCGGCGCGGCAACGCCACCCAATGCGGCGCGCGCGCCCGCGGCGCAGCTTGCCGCGCGCGAGGCGCTTGCCCGCAACGGCGTCGCGGCACCGGCGGCTCACTCGCCGAGCGTACCGAATGCGCGCGCGGACGGGCATATCGTGACCGGCGCGATACTGCCGCTGCACGCCGCGGCCCCGGAGGCGGCGAGCGCCGTCACGCCGGATTCGCCAGCAGCCGCGCCGCTTGCCGCGCATGCCGCGGCAAGCACCGGTGGGAACGTCACGACCGGCATCGCGGCAAGCACCGTCCAGACGCCCGCGACGCCAAACGCCAAGACGCTCCTGCCCGCAACCGCCGCGCCCACCGCGGAGGGCGTGTCGCCCGCCACTGCCGCCTGGCTCTCCGGCGAATACCTCCGCTTCGATTCCCTCGTCGACCGGCTCGACATGCGCCTCGCGGCGCTGCAACGCACGCAGGACCAGGCGCTTGCTGCCGCGCTCGCCGATTCGGCGCGTTCGGGTGGCCGCGCCCTCGTGCTCCTGATCGTGACGATGCTCGCGGGGGCGACGCTGCTCATCTACACGTTCGGCGCGCGCGAGAGCGCCGCCCGCGAGAAGCTGCGCGCGGTGAGCGGCATGCGCCTGCGCAGCGAGCGCTTCCAGGGGCTGTTCGACGCCCACCCGGTGCCCATGTATGTGTTCGACCGCGAGACGATGCGTTTTCTCGCCGTGAACACCGCCGCGATCCAGCAGTACGGCTACAGCGAGGAAGAGTTCCTCGCGATGACGATCCGCGACATCCGTCCGCCCGAGGAAGTCGCGCGACTCGAGCAGCACCTTGCCCGCTCGGACACGCTCACGCGGAACCTGCGCACGATGGCCGGCATCTGGCACCACCGCCGGCGCGACGGCTCGCTCGTCAGTGTGGACATTTCGCATCACTCGCTCACTTTCCTCGGCCGCGACGCCGTGTTCGTGCTCGCCGACGACGTGACCGAGCAGATCAAGGCGGAAGCGGAAGCGCAGCGCTCGAACCAGATGCTCGAGACGGTGATCGACAACATTCCGCAGCGCATCTTCTGGAAGGATGCCGAGTCGCGCTATCTCGGCTGCAACATGACTTTCGCGCGCGACGCAGGTCTCGCGTACCCCGAGCAGATCATCGGCAAGTCCGACGACGACCTGCCGTGGCGCGCCTATGCCGACGCGATGCGCGAACAGGACCGCGAGGTGATCGACTCCGGCCTGCCGCGCATCAACTACGAGGACGACCTCACGATCGACGGGCTGCACCGCACGACGCTCACGAGCAAGCTGCCGATGCTCGACGGCGACGGCCGCGTGATCGGCGTGCTCGGCTCCTACACGGACACGACCGAAAGCAAGCGCGCCGACCTCGCGCTGCGCCTGCAAAGCCGCGCGCTCGACGCGTGCACCAACGCGATTCTCATCACCGCGCCGGGGCCGGGCGGCAGCAACCTGATCGAGTACGCGAATCCGGCGTTCGGCCGCATCACGGGCTTCGATCCCAGCGAGGTGATCGGCCAGGACTGCCGCTTCCTGCAGCGCGACGACCGCGAGCAGGACGGCCTCATCGCGATCCGCAAGGCGCTGCTCTCGAACCGCGAGGTGAGCGCCGTGCTGCGCAATTACCGCAAGGACGGCGCGCTCTTCTGGAACCAGTTGCTGATCGCGCCGGTGCCCGATCTCGATGGGCGCATCACGCACCACATCGGCATCATCAACGACGTGACCGAGCTGATTCGCTACCAGGAGCAACTCGAATACCAGGCGAACTACGACAGCCTCACGCTGCTGCCCAACCGCAATCTGCTGCGCGACCGGCTTCAGCATGCGCTGCTCGCGGCGCAGCGGCACGACACCGGCGTGGCCGTGGTGTTCATCGATCTCGACGGCTTCAAGAACGTCAACGACAGCCTGGGCCACAGCGTGGGCGACCGGCTGCTGGGCGTAGTGGCCGAGCGGCTCCAGCGCTGCACGCGCACGACCGAGACGGTCGCGCGCCACGGTGGCGACGAGTTCGTGATCGTGCTCACCGACGCCATCGACGAGAAGGCGCTGATCGGCTGGATGGAGCGGGCGCGCGCGCTGATCTCGGAGCCGGTGTGGATCGACGGCACCGAGCTCTACGTGGGCTGCAGCATGGGTGCGAGCGTGTACCCGCAGGACGGCAACGACGCCGAAACGCTGCTCAAGAAGGCCGACGTCGCGATGTACCGCGCGAAGGACATGGGCCGCAATACGTTCCAGTTCTTCCAGCCGGAGATGAATGCGAACGTGGGCGCGCGCCTGAATCTTGAAAGGCGACTGCGCCGCGCGCTGCGCGACGGCGAGTTCCTGCTGCACTACCAGCCCCAGGTGGAGATCGAGGGCGGGCGCATTATCGGCATGGAGGCGCTCGTGCGCTGGCGCGATCCCGAGGTGGGGCTCGTTTCGCCAGCGCAGTTCATTCCGGTGGCCGAGGAAAGCGGCCTCATCGGCCCGCTCTCCGACTGGGTGCTGCGCGAGGCGTGCCGGCAGAATCGCGAGTGGCAACTCGCGGGGCTGCCGCCCGTGCGCGTTTCCGTGAACTTCTCGGCGAGGACCTTCCACCAGCGCGACATTGCGCAACTCGTGAAGGATGTGCTCCAGGAAACCGGGCTCGAAGCCTGCTGGCTCGAAATCGAACTGACCGAGAGCACGCTCATGCGCAACGCCGAGGAAGCCGTGTCGATGCTCAACGAGCTGCACGCGCTTGGCATCGGCATCGCCATCGACGACTTCGGCACCGGTTATTCGAGCCTGAGCTACCTGAAGCGTCTGCCCGTGGACCGGCTCAAGATCGACCGCTCGTTCGTCGCCGACATCGGCACGAGCAGCGACGACGAAACGATCACGGCGGCCATCATCGCGCTCGCGCACGAGTTGCAATTGCAGGTGATCGCGGAAGGGGTGGAGACGTCGGCGCAGTTCGCCTTCCTGCGCGAGCGCGCGTGCGACGAACTGCAAGGGTACTTCTTCGCGCCGCCGCTGCCCGGCGACGAGGCGGCGGCGCTGCTGCGCGCGAGCGCCGCTTACGAGGAAGCGCCCGGGCTTGCGTGGACGGTTTGAGCCCGGCGCACGCGCCGGGCGTTCGCGGTTGCGTTCGTGGTTGCGTTCGCAGTTGTGTTATTCAATTGCGGGCAGTGGGCGCGGACGGCGGTCCGCGCCGGTCGCCACGTAAGTGAGCGTTGCTTCGGTGACCTTGACGACTTCCTCCTGGAGGCGCATGCGCTGGGCGTACACCTCGACCTCAACGGTCACGGAGGTGTTGCCCGTCTTGACGATTTCGGCGTAGAAGCTCAGCAGATCGCCCACGAACACCGGTTGCTTGAACACGAACGAGTTCACCGCGACGGTCGCGACGCGCCCGTTGGCGCGGCGGCTCGCCGGAATCGAGCCGGCAATGTCGACCTGCGCCATGATCCAGCCGCCGAAGACGTCGCCGTGGACGTTCGCATCCGAGGGTTGCGGCACGACGCGCAGCGCGGGCGATTTTTGGGGGAGCGGGAACGAATCGGTCATCGGGCTTCCATGAAAAGGGATCGAACGGCGGGCGGCGCAGCGGCGCTGGTCCTGGTGCTGACATGCGCTGTTGGGCAGGCATGAGCGCGTCCAGCGGGGCGCGCCGCCTTCTGCGACAATACGTCGATCAGGAATTGTACGGGAAAGCATGAGGCGCGGCGGGCGGGTCGATAAGTGCCTTCCACCCTCGCGAAACCCGTCGCCGATTGCCCCACAGGACTCGTCGTGCCGCTTGCGCCGCGCCCAGCTCCGGTCTTCGAACCGGCCTTCGCACTACGCATTCGCGCGGCGTTCGCAGCGCATTCTCACCGCGCTTCTACCCACACTTCTCACCACACTTCGCACCGCACTTTCCGCCGCGCTTCCCGCCGCAATTCCACCGAATTTCGCACACTCATATCGCCGCCCCGCCATGCGCCGCTTTCCCGCTTCCAACGAACCCGCGCTGCCCGCCACCGGGCCGCGCAACGACTGGCAGACGATCGTTTCACTGCTGCCTTACCTGACCGCGTACAAATGGCGCGTGGCGTTCGCGCTCTGCTGTCTGATCGGCGCGAAGGTGGCCAACCTCGGCGTGCCGATCGTGATGAAGCACATCGTCGATGGACTCGCCTCGGTGCGTCATCTCGAAGCGCTCGGCCGCGCGGAGCACGCCCCCGGCATCGTGCTCGCGGGCGGCGTCGGGCTGCTCGTCGTGGCATACGCCGTGGTGCGCCTCTCGACTTCGCTCTTCACCGAACTGCGCGAAATCCTTTTTTCGAAGGTGACCGAGAGCGCCGTGCGCCAGCTCGCGCTCAAGGTCTTCCGCCATCTGCATTCGCTGTCGCTGCGCTTTCATCTCGAACGGCAGACGGGCGGCATGTCGCGCGACATCGAGCGCGGCACGCGCGGCATCACGCAGCTCATTTCGTACTCGCTCTACAGCATCCTGCCGACGCTCGTCGAAGTGGGCCTCGTGCTCGGCTTTTTCGTGGTCAAGTACGAGGCGTATTACGCGATCGTCACGCTCGTCGCACTGGTTGCGTACATCGTCTTCACGGTGAAGGTGACCGAGTGGCGCACGCATTTCCGCCGCACGATGAACGAGCTCGATTCGCGCGCCAACTCGCGCGCGATCGATTCGCTCATCAACTACGAGACCGTGAAGTATTTCGGCAACGAAGAGTGGGAAACGACGCGCTACGACGAGAACCTGCGCCGCTACAGGAAGGCCGCGATCAAGTCGCAGCAGTCGCTCTCGGCGCTCAACTTCGGGCAGCAGGCGATCATCGGCACGGGCCTCGTGTTCATACTCTGGCGCGCCACGCAGGGCGTGATGGCAGGACGGCTCACGCTCGGCGACCTCGTGCTCATCAACACGTTCATGCTTCAGCTTTACATTCCGCTGAATTTTCTCGGCGTCGTCTATCGTGAACTGAAGCAGAGCCTCACGGACATGGACCGCATGTTCACGCTGCTCACCGTCGAGCGCGAAGTGCCCGACGCGCTCGGCGCGCAGCCGCTTGCGGTGCGTGGCGGCGAGGTGCGCTTTTCGCACGTGAACTTCGCGTACGAGCCTTCACGCCAGATCCTGCACGACCTGAGCTTCACGATTGCGGCGGGCACGACGACGGCCGTGGTGGGGCACAGCGGCTCGGGCAAGTCCACGCTCGCGCGGCTGATGTTCCGTTTCTACGATCTCGATCGCACGACGGGTGGCGCAATCACGATCGATGGTCAGGATATTCGCGACGTCACGCAGGATTCGCTGCGCGCCTCGATCGGCATCGTGCCGCAGGACACGGTGCTGTTCAACGATTCGATCTACTACAACATCGCTTATGGCCGCCCCACGGCGAGCCGCGAAGAGGTGATCGCGGCCGCGCGCGCGGCGCACATTCACGCGTTCATCGAAAGCCTGCCCAGGGGCTACGACACGCCCGTGGGCGAGCGCGGCCTCAAGCTCTCGGGCGGCGAGAAACAGCGCGTGGCGATCGCGCGCACGCTGCTCAAGAATCCGCCGATCCTGCTCTTCGACGAGGCGACGTCGGCGCTCGACTCGCGCTCCGAGCGCGCCATCCAGCACGAGCTCGATCTGATCGCGCGCGAGCGCACGACGCTCGTCATCGCGCACCGGCTCTCGACCGTGGTGCACGCGCAGCAGATCATCGTGATGGATCATGGGCGCATCGTGGAGCGCGGCACGCATGCGCAACTGCTCGCCGCGGGCGGGCATTATGCGCAGATGTGGGCGCTGCAGCAGCAGAAGGCGAGCGAGGCGCCCCAGGCACCGGAAGGACAGATCGAAGCGCCGGCAGCGGGCGGGCACTGAAGCGAGCCGCGCGCCGGCGCTTTTGCGTTGCGCACGGCGTGCTTCAGCCCTGCCGGGCGTTGGCGCGCAGCGCGGTGTCGAGCGCTTCGAGTTGCGCGGGCGTGCCGACGTTCTCCCATACGCCCTCGTACAGTTCGCCGCTCGCGCGACCCTGGGCGATCGCCTCGCGATAGTACGGTGTGAGCGCGCGCTTCGTGCCCGGCGCGAGATCGCGGAACATGCGCGTGTCGTAAAGGCCGAAATTGCCGAACGTATAGCGCGGCGCGCCTTCGAGCGCGAGGTGGCCGTCTGAGCCCAGCGCGAAGTCGCCGTTCGGATGGAACGCCGGGTTCGGCACCATTACGAGATGCATGCCTGGCGCTTCGCGCGCGGCGAGCGCCTCGGTGCGCGCCGCGAGCCGCGCGAAATCGTACTCGCTATAGACGTCGCCGCTCACCGCGAGGAAGACCTCGGCCGCGCCGTCTGGCGCGATGAGCGGGAGCGCCTGCGCAATGCCGCCCGCGGTTTCGAGCGCGTCGCTTTCAGGCGAGTAGAAGAGCGCCACGCCAAAGCGCGAGCCGTCGCCGAGCGCGGCTTCGATCTGCGCGCCAAGCCATGCATGATTGATGACGATGCGCGTGTAGCCCGCCGCCGCGAGCCGCTCGATCTGCCACACGATGAGCGGCTTGCCGCCCACTTCGAGGAGCGGCTTCGGGCAGGTGTCGGTGAGCGGACGCATGCGCTCGCCGCGCCCGGCGGCGAAGATCATCGCGGTGCGACCGCGGGCCGCCGTCGCCGGCGCGTGATTCGATTGGGTCATGGCGGCCCGTTTCAGAAGGTGTAAGCGACTTCGACGGCGCTGCCCTGCAGGTCGTCGATGAGGCGCGCGAAGGGAGCCAGCGGGCGGTAGCGGTGCGCGACCTTGCTCGCGTAGGCGAGAAAGCGCGGCAGGTCGTTCATGTAATGCGGTTTGCCGTCGCGATAGTGGATGCGGCAAAAGAGGCCGAGCACCTTGATGTGGCGCTGCAGGCCCATCCATTCGAGCTGGCGGTAGAACTCGCCGAAGTCCTGGTCGACGGGCAGTCCCGCTTTCTTCGCGCGCTCCCAGTAGTGCGCGAAGCAATCAAGCTCGAACTCCTCGTCCCAGCTCAGGAACGCGTCACGCAGCAGCGAGACGACGTCGTAAGTGATCGGGCCGTACACGGCGTCCTGGAAGTCGAGCACGCCGGGGTTGGGCGTGGCGATCATCAGGTTGCGGGGCATGAAGTCGCGCAGCATGAAGGTCTGCGGCTGGGTGCGCGCGCTCGTCACGAGCAGCGCGAAGGTGCGATCGAGCACGCCGCGCGTGGCCTCGTCGACCTTGCGGCCCAGATGGCGCTCGAGATACCACTCGGGCATCAGCTCCATCTCGCGGCGCATGAAGGCTTCGTCGAAGTCCGGCAGCACGCCCGCGCGCGAACTCAGCTGCCAGCGGATCAGCGCGTCGATCGCGTCGCGCATCAGTTCGCGCGAGCGCGGGCCGGGGCCGGCTTCCTGCAGCGTTTTCAGGTAGGGCGCGGTGCCGAGATCGGTCACGAGCATCAAGCCCGCGTCGAAATCCGCTTCGAGCACGCGCGGCACATGCACGCCCGCTGCTTCGAGCAACTGCGCGATCTGGGCGAATTCGCGGCATTTTTCGGGGGGCGGGGCGTCGACCGCGATGAGCGTCGCGCCATGCGCACCCGCGCTCGCGAGGCGGAAGTAGCGGCGAAAGCTCGCGTCGGCGGAGGCGGGCGCTAGCGTCGCGAGGTCGAGGGCGTAGCGTTCGGCGTGGCTGCCGAGCCAGGCGGCGAGCAGATCGCGGCGGCTGTCGGCTGGGGAAGCGGCGGGGGAATGCGCGGCAGAAAAGGTCATGAAAGCCAGAGGCAAAATCAGTGGATCAACGTCTTGCCATATAATACCCCACGACTTTTTTGACGCGACTCGCGCCAAAGCCCGCATGACGGTAGGTTCGCCGCATTCATCGCCGGTCCATCGTTCGATGAAATGTAATTGATTGTGTGCAGTCCGGCCTCGATCCGGTTCATCGGAAGGGCGGTGCGCAGGCGGGCCGCCATGACGGAGTGGGCGGCGGCCGGGCCGATTCGCCAAAACCATACATGCCGCCCAGACAGTTTTTCCAGACGATCTCCCTCAGTGACGACGGCGTGCCGGGCAAGCGGCGGCTCATCGCGGCACTCATGGCCGTACCGGGTCTGGTGCCTGCGCTCGCGCACGCCCAGCTCACGGGCGACGCCGCTCAGCCGCAGCAGCTGGACGGCCCGTGGAGCCTGCGGCTCGCGCCGCAACTCGAGGACCACATCAACGCGCCGGGTCAGCGCCCGGCGACTTTCGTGCTCGGCGATTCGACCACCGGCACCGTGGACACCGACCTCGCGGTGCGAGGCGCCGCGGAGCTGCGCCAGGGCTCGAACGTGGTGAAAGGCGACGCTCTTCACTACGACCAGGACACCGACATGGCCAACGCGTATGGCAATGTCGTGGTGTCGCAAAAGGGCACGACGTTCGTGGGGCCCGAGGCGCATCTGAAGGTCGAGGCGAACGAGGGCTTCATGCCCGCGCCGAAATACCATTTCACGCTCACGGGCGGCTCGGGCAGCGCCGCGCGCGCCGATCTGCTGGACAGCGAACGCTCGGTGCTCACGAACGGCACCTACACCGCGTGCCAGTGTTCGACCAATCCGGCCTGGTACATCAAGGGCAGCGAATTCGACTTCGACACGGGCAGCGACGAAGGCGTGGCGCACAACGGCGTGCTGTTCTTCCAGAACGTGCCGATCTTCGCGAGCCCGTGGCTGTCGTTCCCGCTCTCGGGCGAGCGGCGCAGCGGCCTGTTGCCGCCGACGTTCTCGATCAGCTCGACGAACGGCTACGAAATTTCGTTGCCGTACTATTTCAACATCGCGCCGAACCGCGACTTCACGTTCACGCCCGAGATCATCTCGAAGCGGGGCGTGTTCCTGCAGGGCAACTACCGGTATCTCTCGACGAACTACTCGGGCTCGATCACGGGAACGTTCCTGCCGGACGACGCGATCACGAAGACGAACCGCTACGCGCTGTTCATCCAGCACAACCAGAACTTCGGCAACGGGTTCGGCGGTTACATTTACTACAACAAGGTCTCGGACAATACCTACTCGTCCGACCTGTCGTCTCCGGCCAACCAGTTCCTGAACGGCACGCAGACGCTCTATCAGCAGGAAGCCGGCCTCACGTACAACAACGGTCCGTGGTCCGTGCTGGGTCGCTGGCAGCACTGGCAGACGGTCGAGTCGTCGACGCCGCCATACGGCCGAGAGCCGCAGTTGAACGTGAAGTACGCGAAGTACAACGTCGGCGGCTTCGACTACGGCATGGAAGCCGACTATTCGCGCTTCCGCATCACGGAAGCCAACGCGACCGAAGGCGACCGCGTCGTCTTCAATCCGTACCTGTCGTACTCCTTGATGGGGCCGGGTTATTTCGTCACGCCGAAGGTGCAATGGCACTTCGCGTCGTACAACCTTAGCAACATCGGCGCGCCGGGCACGACCTTCGGTTCGCCCGTCGGCACGCCGAAGAGCTTCACCGAATCGATCCCCACGTTCAGCTTCGACACGGGGCTCGTGTTCGACCGCTCGGTGCACCTGTTCGGCCAGGATTACATCCAGACGCTGGAACCCCGCCTGTACTACGTGTACACGCCGTACCACAACCAGCAGTTCGCGCCCCTTTTCGATACCGCCGAGTCGGACTTCGGGCTCGCGGAAATTTTCACGCCGAACACGTTCGTCGGTAACGACCGCATCGCCGACGCGAACCGCATCACGGCCGCGATCACCACGCGCTTCATCGACCCGGCCTCGGGCGACGAACGCGCGCGCTTCGTGCTGGCGCAGCAGTATTTCTTCCAGGACCAGCGCGTCACGCTCATTCCCGGCGAGACTAACGCGCAGGCGACGCATTCGGATCTGATCGCGGGCGCATCGCTGAAAATCGGGGGCGGTTTCGCTTCGGAAACGGCGTTCCAATATAATGCCGACAACAACGCGTTCACCAAGGCGAGCATCGGGTTCGGGTACAGCCCGGGACCGAGCCGCGTGCTGAACGTGGCGTATCGCTACACGCGCGCCAACACGACGCTCGAAAACACGCCGATCAACCAGATCCTGATCTCGGCTCAATGGCCGTTCTCGCATCGGGTGTACGCCGTGGGCCGCTTCAACTACGATCTGGACGGTCATCGGATCGTCGACGGCCTGGTCGGCATGCAGTACGACGCCGACTGCTGGGTTCTCGGTGTCGGCCTGCAGCGTTACGCGAACGGGGTCAATACGTCGGGCAGCCCGAGTTCGTCAACGCGCTTTCTCGCGCAGCTCACGCTCAAGGGGCTGTCGAACGTCGACAACGGACTCGTGGCGGCGTTCCGGTCCGCAGTGCCGGGGTACACGCAACTGCCGGGTGTGGCGCCGTCGCCGTCGCGCTTCACTGATTATCAATAACGCGTGACCCGGAGCGCATGGCTTGCGCGAGGCGCCTCGGGGCAACGCGGTGTCGGTTGCATAGAGACGGGCTGAGCGGGCCCGCCAACATTGGAGTATCTGTGGGAATCATGAAAAAGCTTCGCCTGGCAGCGTACGCTGCGAGTCTCTTCGCCGTCGCAGGCGTGTTGCCTGCCGTGTCGGCGCAAGCTCAAGGTCTCCCGGCCGGCAATGGCCAGGCAGTGGACACGATCGCCGCAGTGGTCAATGACGGCGTGATCACGCAGCGCGAACTCGACGGCCGCGTCGAACTCATCTCGCACCGTTTGCAGCAGCAAAACGCGCCGATCCCGCCCATCGACCAGTTGCGCTCGCAGGTGCTCAACCAGATGGTGCTGGAGCGCATCCAGCTCCAGAAGGCGAAGGAAGACGGCATCATCGTCGACGACGCCGCCGTGCAACGCACGCTCGAGCGCCTCGCCCAGGCGAACGGCATGGACCTCGCCACCTACCGCACGCGCATCGAGGCGGCCGGGGTGCCGTGGAGCACGTTCATGCGCGACGCGCGCACGGAACTCACGCTCTCGAAGCTGCGCGAGAAGGAAGTGGACAGCCGGATCACGGTTTCCGACGCCGAAGTCGCGAACTACATCGCGAGCCAGCGCGGGCCGAACGCAGGCCAGACGAGCGACCTGCATTTCCAGCACATCTTCATCAAGGCGCCGCTGAACGCTTCTGAGACCGACATCGAAGCCGCGCAGGCGAAGGCCAACGCGCTGCTCAAGGAGGCGCAGTCGGGCAGCAAGTTCGAGAGCCTTGCCAAGTCGAACTCGCAGGCGAGCGACGCAGGCAAGGGCGGTGACATGGGCTTCCAGCCGCAATCGAAGCTGCCGCCCGAGTTCGTGACCGCAGCTTCCACGCTGCGACCGGGCGAAGTGAATCCCTCGGTGATTCGCACCAACGACGGCTTCGAAATCGTGCGGCTCGTCGAGCGTCGCCAGGGCCAAGGCACGGCCGCCGACGCACCCAAGCTCGTGCAAACACACGTGCGCCACATTCTGCTGCGCGTGGGCGACGGCATGTCCGAGCCGCAGGCGCGTCAGAAGCTGCTCGAAATCCGCCAGGAGATCGGGGCGGGCGGCGACTTCGCCAAGTTCGCGCGCACCTATTCTCAGGACGGCTCCGCCTCGCAGGGCGGCGACCTTGGCTGGATCAGCCCGGGCGAAACCGTGCCCGAATTCGAGCGCGCGATGAACACGCTGCAGGACAATCAGCTCAGCGAGCCCGTGCGCACCGAGTATGGCTACCACCTGATCCAGGTGCTGGGCCGCCGCGACGCCGAAGGCTCGATCGCCCAGCAGATGGATCTCGCACGCCAGGCCATCGGCCAGCGCAAGGCCGAGCAGGCCTACGCCGACTGGCTGCGCCAGTTGCGTGACAGTGCCTACGTCGATTACAAGATCGCGGGCATGACGCCGCCGCACAACTGATCGCTTTGGAAAGGATTCGAGCCATGAACACCTCCGCAACGTCGTCGCCGGCTCCGCGGAGGGCGGGCCCGATCCGCATTGCCATCACCACCGGCGAACCGGCGGGCGTCGGCCCCGAGCTGACCGCCGCCGCGCTGGCGGGCGCCTCGGTGCACTGGCCCGATGCGCAGTTCGTCGTGCTCGGCGACAGCGCGCTCATCGAGACCCGCGCGCAAGCCGCTAACGTCGACTGGGCCGCCGTGCTGGCCAGTCAGCCCGTGCAGGTCGAGCATGTCGGGCTGGCGGCGCCCGCGAAGCCGGGCAAGCTCGACGCCGCTAACGGCCGTTATGTGCTCGCACTGCTCGACCGCGCCATTGACGGCGCGGTGTCCGGCGAGTTCGACGCGATCGTCACCGCGCCGCTGCAAAAGAGCACCATCAACGACGCCGGCGTGCCGTTCACCGGCCACACCGAATACCTGGCCGAACGCACCCACACGCCGCGAGTGGTCATGATGCTGGCGGGCACGGGCGCCCGGCCGTTGCGCGTGGCGCTCGCCACCACGCATTTGCCGCTCAAGGACGTATCGGCGGCGCTGACCGTCGACGGGCTCGTCGAAACGCTGCGCATCATCGACCATGATCTGCGGCACCATTTCGGTGTGCCGCTGCCGCGCATCCTCGTGACCGGCCTGAACCCGCACGCGGGCGAGAATGGCTACCTGGGGCGCGAGGAAATCGACACGATTTCGCCGGCGCTGACGGCCGCCGCCGCCGAGGGCATTGACGCTCGCGGCCCTTATCCCGCCGACACGCTGTTCCAGCCGCGCTACCTCAAGGACGCAGACTGCGTGCTGGCGATGTACCACGACCAGGGCCTGCCGGTCCTGAAATACGCGACGTTCGGCGAGGGCATCAACGTCACGCTCGGCTTGCCGATCGTGCGCACCTCGGTCGATCACGGCACCGCGCTCGACCTCGCCGGCACGGGCCGCGCGGACGCCGGCAGCCTGATCGCCGCCCTCGACACAGCCGTTTCGATGGCCCGCCACCGGCGCGCCATCTGATTGATTCCAGAGAAGATGTCCAACAGCAGCAGACAGCACCAGGGCCACTTTGCGCGCAAGCGCTTCGGCCAGAACTTCCTCGTCGACACGGGCGTGATCGACTCGATCGTCGACGTCATTCGCCCGCAGCGCGGTGAGCGCATGGTCGAGATCGGGCCGGGCCTCGGCGCCCTCACCGAGCCGCTCATCGAACGCCTCGCCACGCCCGAGTCGCCGTTGCACGCGGTCGAACTGGACCGCGACCTGATCGCGCGCCTCACCAAAAAGTTCGGCCCGCTCCTCGAGTTGCACGCGGGCGACGCGCTCGCGTTCGACTTCGGCTCCCTCGCGGCGCCGGGCGAGAAGCCATCGCTGCGCATCGTCGGCAACCTGCCGTACAACATTTCGAGCCCGCTGCTGTTTCATCTCGCCACGTTCGCCGATCGCGTGATCGACCAGCACTTCATGCTGCAGAACGAGGTGGTCGAGCGGATGGTGGCAGAGCCGGGCAGCAAGGCGTTCGGCCGCCTTTCGGTGATGCTTCAGTATCGCTACGTGATGGACAAGATGCTGGACGTGCCGCCCGAATCGTTCCAGCCGCCGCCGAAGGTGGATTCGGCGATCGTGCGCATGATTCCGTACGCGCCGCACGAACTGCCGAAGCTCAACGAAGCCCTGCTCGGCGAACTCGTGACGGCCGCCTTCTCGCAGCGGCGCAAGATGCTGCGCAATACGCTCGGCGACTATCGCGATCGCCTCGATTTCGACGCGCTCGGTTTCGATCTTGCCCGCCGCGCGGAGGAAGTGCCGGTGGACGAGTACGTGCGCCTCGCTCAGGCGCTGGACGAGGCAAGCGGCGCCTGACGTGCCGCGCCGCGTTGCCGGTGCGTTGCCGCTCGCTCAGGCTGCCTCGCTGCGTTGTGCTTCATAGGCCTTGAGCTGGCTATAGACGATGCGCAGCACCGAAAGCTCGTTCGAGGCTTGCCGCGCCGCGCCGCCGCGCCGGATCAGGTCGCCGAGCACATGATCGGCCTCGATGCGCGAACCGTTCTGCACGTCGCGCAACATCGAAGCGGTGAGCGGCGAACCCTCGGCGAACAGCATGGCGCGCGAGCGCTCGAGGAAGCTGTCGCGCACGGCGTGGCCGTGCCCGGCGGCAATCGCGCGGCATTCGGCGAACAGACGCTCGACGGTTGCGGCGCCGTCGGGTGTGGCCAGAATGACGCCAACGGGCGCCCGGAAAAGACAGGTGCTGCCCGCAAGCGACGCGAGGAACACCCACTTCTCCCACATCTCCTGAAGAATCTTGTCGCTCGCCTTCGCGTGGAAACCGGCGTTGCCGAACTCGTCCGCCACGGCTTGCACGCGCGCTGAGACACCGCCACCGAGCTCGCCGAAGGTGATGGCCTGCACGTCGTTGAGATGCACGATTTCGCGCTTGTCATTGAGCGTGGACGCAATCAGGCAGACGCCGCCCAGCACCGCCTGCGTGCCGAAGCGCGCCTGCAGCGCCTCCAGATGGCGCATGCCGTTGAGCAGCGGCAGGATCAGCGTGTTCGGACCGACGGCTGCGGCGAACGAATCGATTGCGTTGTCGAGGTCGTAAGCCTTGCAGCTCAGCAGGACGAGATCGAACGGTTGGCCGCCTTGCGCCTCTAGCGCTTTGCGGGTGACCGTCTTGATGTCGCGCAGGGTGAGATCGCCAGCCGGACTGCGGATCACGAGGCCGGATTCGCGCAATTGCGCGGCGCGCGCCTCGCGCACCAGAAACGTCACGTCGCGCCCTGCGGCAGCGAGCCGGCCACCGAAATAGCCGCCCGTCGCACCCGCACCGACTACCAGAATCCGCATGTTCACCCCTCGTTCCTTACGTTCTTTGCTTACATCCCGTCAGCGAACTTGCCCTGGCAAATTCGGGAATGGCGTTCATGCTAGAGCAAATCGGCACATCTTGCCGGCGCCGGCAGGGGCGGTGGGTTTTTGGTACAGTCCGGCTTTTGACGACGGCAAAACGGAGTTCACGATGCGCCTGCTACACACGATGATCCGGGTCGGCGACCTCGATCGCTCGATCAAGTTCTACACCGAACTGCTCGGCATGAAACTGCTGCGCCGCGAAGACTATCCCGATGGCAAGTTCACGCTGGCCTTCGTCGGGTACACGGACGAGCGCGACGGCACCGTGATCGAGTTGACGCACAACTGGGACACGGCTTCTTATGATCTCGGCACCGGGTTCGGGCATCTGGCCGTCGAGGTGGAAGATGCGTATGCGGCCTGCGCGAAGATCAAGGAGCAAGGCGGCACGGTGGTGCGCGAAGCCGGCCCGATGAAGCATGGGACCACGGTGATCGCGTTCGTGACCGATCCGGATGGGTACAAGATCGAGTTTATTCAGAAGAAGAAGTGAGATTTCTTCTCGCGACGGCCTCGGCGTATTCATACGCCCGTTTCGAGAACTGGATAAAACTTTAAATTGAATTGACACTCCGCCCAAAAATGAAAAGAAGAATAACGGGCGGCAGTGAATTCACATATCCTGTTCAAGCTCAAATCTGAGCATCTATAGCTTGTGCGAGGCTGCTGATCCGCCAGGATCTATTTATTTCGCATTACTGATTTATGGATGGGTGATCCCGGGATTGTCTGGGTCCGATTGACTGCAGACCTGATATCGAGATGCATTGCCCGCATCGCAGGAGAGGGTTTCAGACTCTTCCTATATACGCGACGCGTCTGTCAGTCGAGACTTCCATTCCTGGTCATTAGCCAGGCCGCGACCTGGCGATTCAGGCCCGCGCGTGCAATTCAGTATCCGGGGTATTCATCGCGATTCTCCCGGATTCGCATCCTCGTCGTACGTGCGAACGTCTTCGACTTCACTGGGAAATGGCGTGACGTGCAGACAACGTATCGATTCTCTCTTGATTCATCTCTTTCTGATTGTGGATTCAGGGCGTGGCTGGAACGTTCCCGGATGAACTTGCGGTAAGCAGTGATGGCTGGTCTGCGGCTGTCTTGAAGAGCCGTGTCGGTGGCGACGCGGCCAACTATTCATTCGTGGAAGATTTCATGCGCCTGCCTTGTCAAGCCTGTGAAGGAACGTCGCGACGTCGCGGCAACCTGTCCTCTCGTTTGCTCGATATCGCCGTGATCGCGTTTGGCGCTTCTTTCGCCTCGCGCTTCGAGGCGAGCGGCAGTCAACCCGGTTATGACAGTGCACTCGTGGCGTTTGCGCTGCTCGGGTCCGTGTTTCTTTTTCCGGCGTTCGGTCTGTATCGGGTCGCGCACCGGCATTCATTCTGGCATTGCGTTTGTGTTCCCACGCTCGCGTGGATCATTGCGCTCGCAGCGGCGCTACTGTTCGCTATCGCTTCCCTCGAGCCTTACCGGCCGTCCGGCGATTGGGTTGCGCGATGGGCGCTCTTCTCCGGACTCGGCCTCGTAGTTTGCCGTTTTGTCGAGCGCGCCCGCAGCGTGCGACGCGTGGAGCGAGCCGCACGCACGCGCGCCGTGGCAATCGTCGGCAGCGGGGCGCACTGCCGTCACCTGCTGCGCAAGGTTGAAGCGGCAAAGGACTCGACGTATCTCGTCGCGACGATCTTCGACACCGGTCCTGCGACCGGCGTGGCGCCGGGCATCGTGCCGGCATTTCGCGATCGCGAAGGGTTCGCCGGCTTCGTGCGGCGGCATCACGTGGAAGAAATCTGGCTGGCTTTGCCAGTCTCGGAAGAGAAGACGATTCTCGACTTCATCGAGCTTTTTCGCAACGACCTCCTGAACATCCGCTTCATTCCTGACGTGAGCGGGCTCGCGCTGTTCGAAGGCGAAGTGATCGATCTCGACGGCACGTCTGCTATCAACCTCGTCGGTTCGCCGCTGTCGTCGGATGCCCTTGTCGCGAAGGACATTTTCGATCGCGTGTTTGCGCTGGCCGCCGTGACGGTGCTCTTGCCGCTGCTCCTGATCATCGCGATTGCCGTGAAGCTCTCATCGCCAGGACCAGCGCTCTTCACGCAGCGACGCAAGGGCGCGAACGGCAAGGTCTTCAACATCTACAAGTTTCGCAGCATGCGCTTGCACGCCGCGGCGCGTGGCGTCGTCGAGCAGGCAACGCGTAACGACCCGCGCATCACACGCGTGGGAGCTTTCCTGCGCCGCACGAGCCTCGACGAGTTGCCACAGTTTTTCAATGTGCTGCGCGGCGAAATGTCGGTCGTCGGGCCGCGGCCGCACGCGATCGAGCATGACGCGCTCTATCAAAACATCGTGGATGGCTATATCCACCGCTATCGCATCAAGCCGGGCATCACCGGCTGGGCACAGGTTAACGGCTTCCGCGGCGAGACCGATCGCATCGAGAAGATGCGGGGACGCGTCGAACACGACTTGTATTACCTCAGCAACTGGTCCTTCTGGCTCGATATGCGAATTGTCTTCGCAACGGTCTTCAAGGGACTAGTGCACCGAAACGCCTATTGATTTGCTGGAACGTAGAAGTGGTGAAACGATCGATGAAACCGTTTGCTCATGCCGGGCGCCGGACGCCGCGCGACGTCGCCGGGCGCATTGCGGGTGCAAGTGCGGCTATTGCGCTTTGTGCCGCGCTCGGTGGTTGCGCGATCGCGCCTGGCATGCGCATGTCTCTGTCGAACGCTGCCACCCTGACGGAGGCGCCGAGCGGGCCCGATACCAGGACCGAGGCCGATGAGTCGATGGGCGGCGGCGGAGGTGTCGCCGGGGTGGGGAGCGGTGCGCTAGTCGCCAATGCGACCTCCGCTACACCCGAAGTGCCTGTTACCGAACTCAATGTCGAGACGGTGAAGCGCTTCCAGGAGGCGCGCCTGAGACAGCAGCAGCAGCAGGCCGAACTGCTTTCGGCGGCTCCGCAACCGTATGCGGTCGGCGCTGGCGACGTGTTGCAGATCGTCGTTTGGGATCACCCGGAACTGGCGGCGGCCATGGGCCCGACGCAGTCGCAGGCGTCCACGCGCCCCGGCGATCCGTTTTCCGGCTTCGTCGTCGACCAGTCCGGCAATCTCACGTTTCCCTACGCCGGCACGATGCACGTTGCGGGACTTCGCACAGAGGAAATTCAACGTTTGCTCACGGCGTCGCTTGCGCGCTATTTCGTCAAGCCGCAGGTCACCGTGCGTATCGCCTCGTACCGCGCCCACGAGGTGTACGTAGACGGCGAGGTGCGCAGCCCCGGTGTGGTCGCGGTGAATGACGTACCTATGTCGCTGTACGAAGCGATTTCGCGCGCTGGCGGATTCGCTGAGACAGCCGATCAAAGCGACCTCGTACTCGTGCGTGGGAACACATCTCACCGTATCAACCTGACGCAAATGGTGGCGAGCGGCTTGAGTCCGTCGCGGCTGTACCTCAAGCCCGGGGACATGCTGCGCGTCGTCGCCCGCGACGAAAACGACGTCTACGTAATGGGCGAAGTCAGCAAGCCGATTGCTGCGATTCCACGCCGCACAGGTCGTATCACGCTCGCGGACGCCATCGCGCAGGCGGGCAGTGTGAATTCGTCGACAGCGGACGCTGCGCAAATGTTCGTGATCCGCGGTGCGCTGAACGGCAAGCCGGAAGTCTTCCACCTCGACGGACGTTCGCCCGTGGCCATGCTCGTGGCAAAGGAGTTCGACCTGCAGCCGAAGGACGTCGTGTACGTCGATGGCAACGGCCTTGTCCGCTTCAACCGCGTGCTGACGTTGCTGATTCCCGCAATCAATGCCGGTTTGACCGCCGGGCTGGTGGCGAAATGATCGAGAGCGTTCTGGTCGTTTGCGAGGGCAACATCTGTCGCAGTCCGTTGGCGTGCGCGATGCTCGCGCGTTCGTTGCCCGGCATCGCCTTCAGTTCGGCGGGAACGCGCGCGCTGGTGGGTGAAAGCGCCGATCCCACCATCGTGGAATTGGCACGCGAACGTGGCGTGCCTCTGGAAGCACACATGGCATCGCAACTCACCGATGCGCAGGTTCGTGGCGCCGATCTGATCCTCACGATGACGAAGGGGCAACGCGAACAGATCGAACGCAACTGGCCATTCGCGCGCGGCAAGGTGTTCCGTCTGATCGAAGCAGAGGGCGTGGACGTCGTCGATCCGTACGGTCGACATCGCGCAACGTTCGATCTGGCCGTGGCACAGATCGAACACGGCGTCGCGCATTGGCGCCGCGTCCTGCAGGACAGCAAGATCCATTGAATCATGACTCTTCTTAAGAACGATCCGCATGCCAACGCCGCGGATGATGATGAAATCGACCTCTCGGAGCTCTTTGCGGTGCTTCGCGAGAACCTCACCCTGATTGGCATCGTCATGGCGATCGTGTTCGCCCTCGGAGCGGCTTATGCCTTTCTCGGAGCACCTGTTTATCGCGCTGACGCGATGATCCAGGTGGACGACGACTCGGGCGCGGGTTCGATCAACGACAAACTGGGCGATCTTGCGTCGCTGTTCCAATCGAAGGCCACCGCCGACGCGGAGATCGAACTGATTCGCTCGCGCACCGTGATGGCCGAAACGGTCGACCGGCTTCATGTCGATATCGACGCGCGGCCCCACTATTTCCCGCTGATCGGTGCGCCTGTTGCGCGCTATCGTGCTCAAGACAGCGACAAACTGCTTTCGCCATTGCTCGGAATGAAGCGCTACGCGTGGGGCGGAGAGCGTATTGGCGTGACCCGGTTCGACGTCCCGCGAGAGCTGTATCAGAAGAAGTTTGAACTGACGGTAATTGAAGCAGAGCGATATGAACTGAAAGACCCATCGGGCGACGTTGTCCTCCACGGGCGTGTCGGTGCGGTCGCGAGCGCAAGGACGCAATACGGACCCGTCACGCTCGAGGTGACGTCTTTGCTGGCACATGCCGGAACGCGCTTCGACCTGAAGCGTTTGTCGACTCAACTGACCGTTGCCGAGTTGCAGAAGAAGCTTGATATCGCGGAGAAGACGAAACAGTCGGGAATCATCGGCATGAAGCTGGATGGCCCGGACGCGGAGCGCGTGACGGCTATTGTCAATATGGTCGCGAGCCTTTATGTACAGCGCAACGTCGATCGCAAGTCGGCGCAAGCGCAACAGATGCTCGATTTTCTCGGCGAGCAGTTGCCCCAGCTGCGCGCCGCCCTCGACCAGGCTGAAGCCCGCTATAACGCATTTCGCGCGAAGTCTGGGGCGATCGATCTCGATGCCCAGGGCAAGCTGCTGCTGCAATCGGTTGTCGATTCAAAGACTCGCCTCACCGAACTCCAGCAACAACGTGCAGATCTCGTGCAGCGCTTCACGGCGTCGCATTCCAGTGTTGCGGCGGTAGATGCGCGCATTGCCGAGCTAGAAGATCAACAAGATCAATACGAGAAGCAGGTAGCAGCGTTGCCCGAGACGCAGCAGCAGGCACTGCGGCTCATGCGCGACGTGAAGGTCAACACCGACCTTTATATGAAATTGCTCGATAGTACCCAGCAGTTGCGCGTGTTGAAGGCGGGGCAGCTCGGCAACGTCCGCACGGTCGACTATGCAGTCGTGCCGGAGGAGCCGGTGAGGCCGCGGAAAAGTCTGGTACTGCCGCTGGCCTTGGTATCCGGGCTGTTAATTGGATGTGGGATTGCGCTCGCGCGCCGCATGTTCAACCGCGGGCTCGAGACCCCATCGGAAATAGAGCGCGCAGTCGATCTTCCGGTACACGCAATCATTTCACACAGCGACAAGGAATTGGCGCTGCGTCAATCTGTGCGCCGCAACCCCACTAGGCCTGCCGTTCTTGCGGCTGTGTATCCCGATGATGTAGCGGTGGAGGGGATGCGCAGTCTGCGTACGGCAATGCAGTTTGGCGTGCTGAAACCTGAAAACAACATTGTGATGCTCACGGGGCCGCGGCCGGGCGTCGGCAAATCGTTTGTGTCCGTGAATCTGGCAACGGTTCTGGCGGCTACGGGCAAGCGCATTCTGCTGATCGACGCCGATATGCGGCGCGGCGATGTTCATTTCTACTTCTCGATTGCACGCAAGCGGGGGTTCTCGGATCTCTTGACTGGTTGTGAACAGAGAGATGCTATCCACCGCGAAGTGCTACCGAATCTCGATGTCATTACGTCGGGCTCCATACCTGACCGCCCGGCCGAACTCCTCACGCGGGAGCGGCTTGGAGAAGTGCTGAAGGCGTTGGCGTTGAGTTACGACGTGGTGATTATCGACTCACCGCCCGTGCTCGCGGTCACGGACGCCGTTCTGATCGGTAAGCACGCAGGCGCCACTCTGATGGTCGTGCGCCATGGACGCCATTCCGCCGCCGAATTGCGCGAATGTACGCGCCAACTCACGAGCGCCGGTGTCGAGATCGATGGCCTGCTGCTCACGGATGTACCGGAGCGTGGCGCTTCCTACGGCGCGTATTCGAACTACAGCAAGAAGCCCGATTGAGGTCCGAAGTCCCACGCGGGCGCGAACTGCCTAAGGTTGTGTCGATGGAAAAAACTGTACTACTAACGTTTGGAACCCGGCCGGAAGCGATCAAGATGGCGCCTCTGGTCAAGCGCCTGCAACGCGAGCCGGGCGTACGGTGTCGGGTATGCGTCACCGGGCAGCATCGCGAGATGTTGGACCAGGTGCTCAGCCTGTTCTCGATTCGACCTGACTTCGACCTGAACATCATGAAGCGCGGTCAGGATCTCTACGACGTCACATCGACCATCCTGGCGGGTATGCGCGGCGTGCTTTCACAAGAGCAACCCGATCTGGTGCTCGTGCATGGCGATACGACCACGACGATGGCGGCAACCCTGGCCGCGTACTACAACCGCACGCCGGTCGCTCATATTGAAGCCGGATTGCGGACTGGCAACCTGCTCTCGCCTTGGCCAGAAGAAGCGAACCGGAGGCTGACCGGCGTCCTGGCTTCGCTGCATCTGGCACCCACCGAAGTCGCCAGGGAAAACCTCCTGCGTGAAGGTGTTTCCGCCAAGTCGATTGCTGTCACAGGCAACACCGTTGTCGATGCGCTGCTGCACGTGCGAGGCCGACTGGCCGCGGAGGCAACGCTGCGTGAGCAAGCACAACGCGTGCTTCCGAGGCTCGACCCGAAGCGCCGGCTCGTTCTGGTCACGGGCCACCGCAGAGAGAGTTTCGGTGACGGCTTCGAACGCATCTGCACGGCGCTCGCGCAAGTTGCAGGGGCATGGCCGGAGGTGGACATCGTCTATCCCGTTCATCTCAACCCGAGCGTGCGTGAACCTGTCAATCGCCTGCTCACCGGCATTGCGAACGTGCATTTGATCGAGCCACTCGACTATCTGCCGTTCGTAAGCCTCATGGATCGCGCTCATTTGATCCTGACGGACTCGGGCGGCATTCAGGAAGAGGCGCCCTCGCTTCAAAAGCCCGTGCTCGTCATGCGCGATACGACCGAGCGGCAGGAAGCCGTTGATGCGGGGGTGGTGCGGCTCGTTGGGACGGAAGTCAGCGCGATCGTGCAGGGCGTGGCGCGCTTGCTGGAGGACGACAAGGCTTACGGGGCGATGAGCCGCGGCAAAAACCCGTATGGGGATGGACACGCGTGCGAGCGCATTACGGCTGCGCTGAATGACTGGTGGGGCACCGCAGCTCGCGCGGGTCGGGGACAAGGAGAATAAGGGCTTGGCTACTATGAACTTCGAAACGATTTCGGTTGTTGGACTGGGCTATATCGGACTTCCCACGGCGGCCGCGTTCGCCGCGCGCCGCAAGAAGGTCATTGGCGTAGACGTGAACCAGCACGCCGTCGACACGATCAACCGCGGCGCCATTCATATTGTCGAGCCGGAACTCGACATGCTCGTTCACGCAGCGGTATCGCAGGGCTATCTGCGTGCAACGACGAACCCGGAACCTGCCGATGCATTTCTTATCGCAGTTCCGACGCCATTTGCGGATGGCCACAAACCGGACCTTTCATACATCGAAGCGGCGAGCCGCGCCGTGGCGCCGGTATTGAAAAAGGGCGACCTGGTGGTGCTCGAATCGACTTCACCCGTTGGTGCTACTGCGAGAATGTCCGAGTGGATGGCGGAGATGCGACCGGACCTCACTTTTCCGCAGCAAATGGGAGATGCGTCCGACGTGCGCGTTGCCCATTGTCCCGAGCGCGTATTGCCCGGGCACGTGATTCGCGAACTGGTCGAAAACGATCGTGTGATTGGCGGCATGACAGCGCGCTGCAGCGAGGCGGCGCGCGAACTCTACCAGGTATTTGTGCGTGGCGAGTGCATCATCACGGACGCTCGAACGGCTGAGATGTGCAAGCTGACCGAGAACTCGTTCCGCGACGTGAATATTGCATTTGCCAATGAGCTTTCGCTGATTTGTGACCGGCTGGAGATCAACGTGTGGGAATTGATCAAGCTGGCAAACCGGCATCCACGCGTGGATATCCTCCAGCCGGGGCCGGGCGTGGGCGGGCATTGCATCGCCGTTGACCCGTGGTTCATCGTGGACTCGGCGCCAGAGCAGGCTCGACTCATTCGTGCGGCGCGTACGGTGAACGATGACAAACCAAATTGGGTTGTCGAGCGTGTGGAGCGAGCAGCGAAGCGCTTCAGGGAGCCGTTGATTGCGTGTCTCGGTCTCGCATTCAAGGCGAACATCGATGATTTGCGTGAGAGCCCTGCGGTTGAGATTGCGAACGAACTGGCCGACCGGTTCCCGGCGCAAGTTGTTGCTGTTGAGCCGAATATTCAAAAACTTCCGCCAGACCTGGAAGGACGTATCGGGCTTTGCGATCTACGTACCGCGATGGCTGAAGCCGATGTGATCGTTATTCTTGTTGATCACGCGCAATTCAAGCAAGTCGATCCGATTCGGTTGCAGACGAAGGTGGTGATTGATACGCGCGGGGTGCTCGCGTGAGCGAAGCATTTGTTACTCCATCGCTCAGTCGAGCCGCAAGTGGATAAATTCGTATGCTCGCGACGAGTTCCTGGTGAAACGGGGAGTGCGGCGCGAGCGCCGCGGCTTGGCCGTAACCTGTTCGCGATGATCGCTTGGCAGGTCGGCAATTACCTCGTGCCGCTGGCGACGTTCCCGTACCTCACGCGCATTCTTGGGCCGTCGAATTTCGGCATCCTGGGTTATGCGTCTGCTATCGCCGTCTATGGCGTGCTCTGGACGGATTGGGGCTTCAACCTCAGCGGGCCGCGCGCGATCGTCGAACGTCGCGGCGATAAGGATGCCGTCAACGATCTGATCTGGTCAGTCATTTTTGCGAAGGCGCTGCTTTGTCTTGTTTCCCTGCTCGCTTTGGGTGTCGCGATGCGCTTCGATAGACACGCCGCCACGGCAATACCTGTCGTACTGGTGTCGTGGATTGCCGTCGTCAGCAATGTGTTCACGCTCAATTGGGTTTTGCAGGGACTGGAGCGCTTCTCCCTGTTTGCGGTCGTATCGCTGGCGGGCCGCTTCGCGACGCTGCCGCTGATCTTCGCGTTTGTCAAATCAGCTGATGACATCGCGCTCGCTGCAGCGATCCAGGCATTTGCCCCGTGCATGACGGGGCTCTTCTCGCTGCTGATGGTACAAAGGCTCGGGCTTCTGGGTCGTCCGGGACGAGTCTGGCGCTCGGCGGCGCGTCGCCTGAGAGAGGGTGTCGATATGTTCTTGTCGACGATTTCGGTCAGTCTGTTCGGAGTGACCAATACCGTGCTTCTCGGTGCGCTAGGCGATCCTTACCAGGTGGGACTCTACGCGGCCGCTGATCGCCTCAAAACGGTGGGAAACATGGTGCCTGCCCAGATCAATTCGGTGCTGTATCCGCGTGTGTCGGCGCTAATGCTCGACAGGCCTATGTCGGCGGCCAGGCTCACGGCGCTTGGTGCTGTCGCGACACTCGCCATCACGGGCGTGGGCGTGCTTGCTGTCACTGCGCTCTCTCATTACGTGACTAGCGTGCTTCTCGGGCCCGACTTCGGCGCGGCGGCGCCTGTGTTGACGCTGCTTTGCATCGCGACCATTTTCGGCAATCTCGCCTATCTGCTCGGCCTCCAGGTGCTGGTTCCATTCGCGAACGGTAAGTTAAGGTCGGTCGTCATGCTGCTCGCTGGCGTGCTCAACATCGGATTGTCATTCGCGCTGATTCCTCGCTTCGGTGCGCGCGGCGCCGGGTGGGCGTTTCTAACCGCCGAGGCGGTGATCCTCGCGGTGTTCGTCATGGTCATCGTGGGGTCGCCCCGTATGCGGGCGCATTTCACTCAATTGCTGAGGGCATGAATGTCAGCGAGATTTCCGGTCATGATTGTTTCGTTGAAGCGCTCGGGGCGACGAGAGCGCATCGCGGAAGCGATGTCGACGCATGGCGCGCATTTTTCCTTTATTGACGCGATCGACGCACGATGTTTCGGGAACGGCGAACTCGCGCGTCTCTACGATGACGCCGCGGCGCGCGCACGCTATGGCAGATCGCTGAGCTGCGGCGAGGTGGCATGTTTCCTCAGTCATCGACGGCTTTGGCAGGACATCGCGAGTGGCGGCAGGAGCACAATCGTGCTCGAAGATGACGCCCTGATGGATCCTGCGTTCTTCACGAAGGTGCTGAATTGGCGCGAAGACATGCTCGCAGACATGGCTGACGTCGTGCTGTTGGGCCAATCGAAGCTTAGCCGCTCGCGCGAGGCACGAGAGTATCTCTACGAGCCGCTGAAACGCTCCCGTCAAATCGACGGCATGCGCATCGGTACTCCGTTTAAGCAATGGACATCGGGTGCGGTCGGCTACTGGATTTCCCCGCATGGCGCCATGCTCGCACTGGCTCATACGGAGGGGCCAGTGCGGGCGCTGCTCGACGATTGGCCGTGGCATCGTGACGACGGTGCCATGCGCATCAAGGAACTGCGGCCTTACGTGGTGTGGGAGGCGTTCGAATCCATAGCGAGCGACCTCGAAGGCGAGCGCAGCCAACTTACCCCATCGAGAGTACGATGGCGCGATTGCTTGCTGGAGCCCATCCGCGTTGGGCGGCTCATCGCGCGCTGGAGTGTCGCGGCCACGATTCGCGCCGCCGAGTCGATCGGCAGTGGTGGCAAGAAGCAGGACTGCACGCGATGAGTGCCTCGGCAATCCAGATTCGCGAATCACGTACGGGTACATGGGACAGTTCATCGAGATCGATGATCTGGCTCGTCCTTGTGGTCGGTATCGCGCTGTCGCCGCTTGCTGACTTCCTTTCGGCATACACGCTGAAAGGGCAGGTCGGTGGTGACATGGGCGCGCGCTATTCGCTCTACGTACGAGGCGCGATGGTCGCTGGTCTGGTTGCCGCGATGTTGCTCAGCGGTCGGATACGGCTCTCCAGCTGGCGCATTTGCCTCCTCGCGTTGGTGACGGTCGTCATGTCGTTCGCCTCGCTGGCGCTCGACGGAATGACCAGTGGGGAATTCATTGAGCAAGTTATTGCAATTGCCAAGGTCTTTTCCCTCTTCGTCTATGTCGCGGCATTCTCTGAACTTAAGGACACGCAGCTGGAAAAGGTCGAAGCCCTGATGCGCCTGACCCTGTTGGTGTACGGCGTCGCGATACTCGCAGGCGCTGTGTTCTCGATCGATATGTTTCGCAGCTATCGGGGCGAGACCCACATCCGCGCGGGCTACAAAGGCATCATCTACGCGCAGAACGAAGCGTCGGCATTGCTGCTCTCAGGGCTGGCCATGGCCTACCTACAAGTTCTCCGGCATGGCTGGAGTTCAGGGCGGGTCGGGTTGGTCGCGACACTGATCGCGGCGGCGTTCCTGCTCGGTACGAAGGGCGCGCTGGCTGCTGGTTTTAGTGTCATCGCGGCATATTCCTACTCGCGATACGGTGTCGTCAAGGCAACGGCCCGGCTCGCCCTCGTTGTCGCGCTGATGCTAGTGGCGGCGGTCTCAGTCTATTTTATCGTGCCGTCCGTGCGCCAAGCGGTCGATCTCAGCATTCAGTATTTCAGCTATCAAAACGATCATGCGGGCAGCGGCAGAATTGCGACGGTGATTATGTCTGGCCGTAACATGAAGTTCTCGAACGTATGGGATGAGCTCGCCAGTCGAGACTTCCTGCCTCTGCTCACGGGCGGTTACCCAGCTGTTCGATACCTCATTGAAATAGACGGGCCAGATCTTGCGCTAATAATGGGAATTCCTGTCTTCTGCTTGTACGTGCGGGATCTTCTCGGGTTGTACGTACGGTCCGGCGACGGACCTATCGCGCATTACGGAAGATATTTCTTCGTCTTGCTGGTTCTGATCGCCTGCTCCGCTGGTCATGTGCTGACTTCCGCAATCGTCGCACCTTTTCTCGCCATGATCTCGGACCTCGTCCGGCGATGGTCCGACGTGGAGTGCGGGTCGGTTGCAGAAAGCGATGAACGAAAGAAAACGGAGCGCGTGTCATGACCAAAGCAATTTGCGTACTGCATGTTGGTCCGGGATACGGGCAGCGAGGCGGTGTCGCCTCCGTGCTCGAGGAGTTGCGGGCAGCGAAGACGATGTTCGAAGAGAACTCGATTCGGGTCGCATTCTTCGAGACCCGTGGCTTTAAGACGACAAAGGACAGACTGTTGTTCCTTCTGTTGGATCTGCCGCGATTTTTTCTGCGTGTGTGGAATGATGTTGACGTCATCCACTTTCACGTGTCTGCGCGCGGTTCGGCGCTGAGAAACCTGATGCTATTTCGGGCCACGCGCATGCTGCGACGAAAGGTGATATTTCACTGGCACTCGAACAACCTGACCGAATGCATTGAGCGGTCGAACGGATGGTTCAAGGCAGCTCTGCGGGAGTTTATAGAGTCGTCCGATGACGCCATTGGTGTATCGACAGAAATGGCCACGGACATCCGCCAATTCAGAAAGGGAGCGAGTGTTCGTGTGATCGGCAATTGCGCGCGCAATGCGGAGCAGGTTGCATTGCAAGGGCCGGCGAGAGCGATTGACGCGCGTCATTTACAGCCATACGTTGCGTTCTCTGGTCGTTTCGTCGAGGAGAAGGGGTTGCGTGACATGTTTGCCGCTATCGCCATCCTCAAGAAGAAGCAGCGGCACATCCATGTGAAACTCGCGGGGGCAGGTGAAAAGGATCGGTGGGTAGACCTGGCGCAGCAGCTTGACATCGTGGACTGCGTTTCGTTTGCAGGCTGGCTGACCGGCGACGGTCTGATGGACTTCTACCGTAATGCGCGGGCGTTCTGCCTGCCTAGCCACGGCGAGTCGTTCGGCCTATCGACGCTCGAAGCGATGCTTTGCGGTCTTGCGGTCGTCGGAACAAGGACGGGTGGATTCCTCGATCTTGTCAAGGAAGGGGAGACGGGATATCTGGTTGAAACGGGTAATGCAGCGAAACTTGCCGAAGCGCTGGAGCGGGTTCACGACGACCCAGGGGCGGCTTGGCGGATGGGTGAGGCGGGGCGCCAGTACGGCCTCGCGCGTTACTCGTTCAAAAGCGTGTGCGCGCAGTACATTTCTTGCTATCGAGAACTGCGATCGCCTTGAATGATCGGTGAATTTAGTTTGAACTACACATGAATTTTACGTCGTTTTGTTTATCGCGCTTTAGTCTGTGCGGAAGGACGCTATTCGCGTGCGCGCTGGCGATGCCGGGCTTCGTGAGCGCCACGCCGCCGACAGACGACTCTAAATGGAGACAAATGGCTGAAGTCGACTGGCGCGACGGATTGAGCGGCGCGGTGTCGCCTCAAGCGAATCCCGGCGACATCGAGACCGTGCCCGATCCGGACGATGCGCCGCGGCAGGTCTTGAGAGCGACGATCGCGCGTCACGAAAGCTTCACGAATGTTGCTAATGGCACGCCGCGGGCCGAAGTGCTGTTCCGCGAGCCAGCGACGTTCGCGCAGCGCTCCGATTATCTCGTGCGCTGGAGTACCTACATTCCGCGAGGTTTCGAGTTCGATGCGAAGCAAATGGTGATCATTTCTCAGATTCACCAATCGGCGAGGCAGGGTGGGCCGACGGTTGCACTGGCTTTGCTCGGGACAAGCTATTACGTATCGACGCGTGGCGGAATGCAGGTGCAGAAGATAACCGCCAGAGAAAAAATATGCTGCGCCGATGATGACAGGGGGAAGTGGGTCCACTGGACCCTTCGTTATATCCCGGACGACTCCGGAAAACAGTCGCTAACTCAGCTATGGAAGAACGATGAGCTTGTTTTTGGTTCCGAGAAGATCGCCAATGCCTATCCAGGCGACCAGAATGCCTATTTGAAAATAGGTTTGTATAAGGCCGGCTGGCAAAGAGAGCCATCCGACGCGGAAGTGCAAACCTTGTTCTATGGTCCTGTATCAATTCGCAAGCGCCAGGTTGAATTTTTGGAACACGCAAAGCATGAGTGATCGTTTTGAACCGAAAGAAGAAAGAAGTATCTGCCGCGATCGACCGATTGTAGCGGGCAGCAAAATAACCTATGAGGAGGAAGCGGATCAGGTTAGGGCGATCTGTGACGTGCTCCTGCATGGAATCAGAAGTGAGGACTACCGCGGTTACGATCCCTACGACGCGCTAAACAGCGCCGTGTTTGCGTCACTCGGAGGCAAGCGCTTTCGGTTTGCGATGATTGCCTGGCAGCAGTTGCATAGACGTAGTCCGGTCAATTTCAGGCCACTCTGCGGAATCAGAAAAGAGCGGAATCCAAAGGGAATTGCATTGATGGTTCTCGGATTGATCGAACGCTTCCAGCAGACTACGAGCGGTCGCGATCTCGACGAGGCAGTCAGGTTGGGCGATTGGTTGTTGTCCCGGCGGGCTGATCGACAGGAATGGCCGTACAGCTCGTGGGGCTACCACTTCCACTGGGCCGCGCGAGCGTTCGACGTACCGCTCGGCAAGCCGAATGCTATTACGACTTGCTATGTCGTGCGAGCGCTTCTCGCGCTGTGGCGTGCCACTGGCGAGCACCGGTTTATCGACAGTGCTGTAGACGCGGGAAAATTTCTGCAAACGCTGTACACGGTTCAGCAAGACACGGCGTTCTACCGCTATGTGCCCGGTGAGGGTGCGATGGTTCACAACGCCAATCTTTGGTCAGCTGCGATTGTCGCATCGACGGCCAGTCTTGAGGGCGATGTTGCCGCATGCGAGCAGGCGTTGCTCGCAGCGCGTCATTCGGCCCGTGCGCAGGCCGCGGACGGCGCGTGGCGGTACGGGGAGCGCAGTCACCACGCGTTCGTCGACGGATTCCATACGGGCTATAACCTGGAGGCACTTTCCGCTCTGCAGGGTGCATTGAACACGCGCGAGTTCGATCAGGTCGTGGATCGAGGCATTGGGTTCTATCGGCAGGCATTTTTTGAGGCGACCGGCGACGTGAAGTACTACGCCAACCGGATGTATCCGCTCGACATGCATTCGGTTGCGCAAGCTCTTATTACGCTACTGCGCGTCGGAGGAACGGACGAAGATCATGAGCTTGCGCGGCGGGTCATCCATCGTTCGATCGAACGTCTCTATCTGCGAAACAAGGGACGCTTCGTCTATCAAAGGGGCCGCTATTTTTCCAATACGGTGGATTACATGAGATGGACTCAGGCGTGGGCCTTCTACGCACTGAGTCTTTACAGCGCCGACGTTGCGCGGCGCGGGCGAGACGCGCAATGAAAAGAATAGAGCTCTTTTCCTGTCCGATGGACGTGGCGACCGGACGCGAGACTGTTGAGCTGGTCAAGAACCGCGTCGAGGCCAGACGGTTCACTCAACACGTCGTTGTCAACGTAGCGAAGGTTGTACACATGCAACACGATGTCGTCCTTGCGGCGTCGATTCGTGCGTGCGACATCATCAATATTGACGGCATGGGTGTAGTCTGGGCCGCGCGCTTGCTCGGCGTTGAAGTACCGGAACGGGTCGCCGGCGTGGATCTTTTTGACGACCTGCTCGCCATGGCAGCAGAACGCGGCCTTCCGGTCTTCCTCCTCGGCGCCACGCCCGAGGTTGTGCAGGCGACCGCCGAGATCGTTGCGCAGCGCTATCACCGCCTGATCGTAGCGGGCTATCACCACGGCTACTTCTGGGACGATGAACATGCGATCGTTGAGAAGATCCAGGCGTCGGGGGCGCGGCTTTTGTTTGTCGCGATCACATCGCCAAAGAAGGAGAACTTCATCAATCGCTGGCGCGATCAGCTTGGGGTGGATTTCGTGATGGGCGTGGGCGGCACTTTTGACGTCGTCGCTGGGAAAGTACGCCGGGCGCCAGTTTGGATGCAGCGTAGCGGCCTCGAATGGCTATATCGTGTCATTCAAGAGCCGGGTCGCATGTGGCGCAGATACTTGACTACGAACTTGCAATTCGCGGGCCTGGTATTCAAGGCAGTTCTACGCACGCCGCCTTCGCAGACGCGCTAGCCGGAATCCAGGGAGCCGTCGATGTGCCGCGTTGAAATAACAGCCAGCTTTCGGTGAGTCGTGACACTACCTATTGCCCCCTCAAACCTCCGCCTACATCTCCACCGGACACTGCTTAAGCTGCTTCCGCGCCTCCCGAAACTCCGGAAAGATCGACTCAACAGTCCGCCAGAACCGCGGACTATGATTCATCTCCCTGAGATGCGCGAGCTCGTGCGCCACCACATAGTCCACAACCGAAAGCGGAAAATGAATCAACCGCCAGTTCAAGCGAATCCTGCCTTCGCTTGAACAGCTGCCCCACCGCGTAGCTGCCGAAGAAAGCGCATAAGAACGGAACGAAACGCCAAGCTTCTCTGCATACACCACGAGCCGCTCGCCAAAGATCCGCGTCGCTTCGCCCTGCAGCCACCCAGTCACGCGGTCCTTGATCTGCTGCGCCTCGGCATGCGGCGGCAATGGCAACGCAAGCACACGAGTTGCTTCATCAAACGCAAGCAAAGAAGCGCCAAGCTTCACCGCAATGGGCTTGCCGAGAAAAGGCAGTTCGGCCCCATCGCTCCATTCCACGCGCGGCAATACACGTTGTTCCGTGCGGGTTTTCCACTCGGCGAGCTTCGCAAAGATCCACCGCTGCTTCTCGGCAATCGCGTTCTCGATATCGGCGATCGCCACCCACCGGGGCGCAGTGATGCAAAGCCCGGTACCGTCGATCACGAACCCAATCGATTTGCGCGACGAGCGCTTGAGCCGGTAATGCAGCGTGCGCACGCCAAGCTCGACGGTGCGCATCCGTGTGCCGTCCGGCGCAAGCGGCGCTTTGCCCGGCTTCCCGGGCGAAGCCGCAGGCGGTGGTGTGAGAGGGAGGGAGGACGCATCCGGCGCAACGACAGGCGCCGGGTCAGCAAAGAGCGGCAGGTCGAGTTGCCGGTTGTCGAGTGCCGCGCTCGGGTGCGGCGTGGGGGACTTCTGCATCGTCTGGCCTGGTGCGGGTGGGCGTGCGCGTTTCCTCGCAGGGCGTTCGTGCGCGTCGTCTCGTGGCGCGCTTAGCCGCGCGCCAAGGCGCACAAGTCGTGCAAACAGCCTGCGCGCCAGCGCAACGGTCGTCCGCGGGAAAAGCGGCGACACCCTCCGCGCCTCAAATCCGCGCCGCTTTCGCCGCCGCGCCATCCGCTTCGCGATACGCCTCGGGATCAATGCGCCGCATTTCCGCCTCGATCCACTTTTCCACGCGCGTGTTCACTTCGTCGGGCGTGAGTCCGGTCGTCTCGATCGGCTTGCCGATCGACACCGTGACTATACCCGGATATTTGATGAACGAATTTCGGGGCCAGACGTGTCCCGCGTTGTGCGCGATCGGCACCACGGGCGCGCCCGTTTCAATGGCGAAGCGCGGGCCGCCCGTCTTGTATTTGCCCTGCTTGCCCACGGGAATGCGCGTGCCTTCGGGAAACATGATCACCCATGCGCCTTCGGCCATGCGCAGCTTGCCCTGGCGTATGACCGAGGTGAACGCGTTTTTCCCTTCCTTACGGTTAATGTGAATCATCTTCAGCATGCCGAGCGCCCAGCCGAAGAACGGCACGAACAGCAGTTCACGCTTGAACACGTAGCACAGCGGCCGCGGCATGAGCGCGGGAAACGCCAGCGTCTCCCATGCGGACTGGTGCTTCGAGAGCAGCACCGCCGGTCCGTTCGGCAGGTTCTCCATGCCCTCCACGCGGTAGCGGATGCCGTTGAGATGCCGCACGACGAAGAGCGTCGAGCGGCACCAGCCCACGGCCATCCAGTAGCGGCGCGCCGCGTTCATGAACGGGAACGCGATGAAGCACGCCGTTGCGTACGGAACCGTGTAGACGATGAGGTAGATGAACAGTAGCAGGGAGCGTATGAAGCGCATCAGTCGAGCAGGTGGGCGTGTTATGCGTGCGTGTTCACGCAGATTCGTTCGCGAGAAAGTCGAGCGCGAACGCGCGCAGGTCGTCGTGGACCTTCGTGCCTTCGGGCAGGCCGCCCGCGGCGAGCGTCTTCTCGCCCTTGCCCGAGCGCACGAGGTGCGTGGGAAAGCCGAGCACCGCACCCGCCTGCAGGTCGCGCAGCGCGTCGCCTACCACTGGGGTGTCGGCCGGGTCGATCTCGAAGCGTTCCGCGATCATCTTGAGCATGCCCGGCTGCGGCTTGCGGCACTCGCAGTGGTCCTGCGCCGTATGCGGGCAGAAGAACACGGCGTCGATGCGCCCGCCCACGGCGGCCGCCTGGCGGTGCATCTTCGCGTGCATGGCATTGAGCGCGGCCATGTCGAAGAGTCCGCGCCCGATGCCCGACTGGTTCGACGCCACCGCCACGCGATAGCCCGCCTGGTTCAGGCGCGCGATCGCTTCGAGGCTGCCGGGAATCGCGACCCATTCGTCCGGCGACTTGATGAACGCATCGGAGTCGAGGTTGATCACGCCGTCGCGGTCGAGGATCACGAGTTTTCTGGTAGTGCTGGTCGGCATGGCGTCTCGCTTTGTCCTGCTCAGGCGGCGAGCCGCGAGATGTCCGCGACGCTGTTCATCTGGCGATGCAGCGCCTTCAGCAGCGCGAGGCGGTTCGCACGCAGCGCCGGGTCTTCCGCGTTCACCATGACGTCGTTGAAGAACGTGTCCACCGTTTCGCGCAGCGCCGCAAGCGCGGAGAGGGCGCCCGTGTACTCGCGTGCGGCGAGTTGCGTTTCCACGCGCGGCGCGACCTGTTCGAGCTTGGCGAAGAGCGCCTTCTCGGCGGCTTCGACGAAGAGAGTGATCTGCACGCCCGCGTCTTGCGCATCCTCGGACTTCTTGAGGATGTTCGAGATGCGCTTGTTCGCTGCCGCCAGCGCTGCCGCTTCCGCGAGCGCCGCGAATTCGCGCACGGCTTCCAGGCGCGAAACGATGTCATCGAGGCGCGTGGGGTTCAGCGCGAGCACCGCGTCGATTTCGGTGGCCGCAAAGCCGCGTTCGCGCAGCATGCCGCGCAGGCGGTCCATGCAGAATTCGTAGATGGCCTGCGTCGATTCCGTGACGGCCTCGATGCCGGCAAACTGTGCGTAAGTGGCGCGCAGCAGTTCGACGAGGTCGAGCGGCAACTGCTTTTCGACGAGAATGCGCAGCACGCCCAGCGCGTGGCGGCGCAGCGCGAACGGATCCTTCTCGCCGGTCGGCGCGAGTCCGATGCCCCAGATGCCGACCAGCGTCTCGAGCTTGTCCGCGAGCGCGACGATCGTGCCCGTCGTGGTGGCGGGCAGCGCATCGCCGGAGAAGCGCGGCTGGTAGTGCTCGGAGCACGCAATCGCCACTTCTTCGGGCTCGCCGTCGTGGCGCGCGTAGTAGGTGCCCATCGTGCCTTGCAGCTCGGGGAACTCGCCCACCATGTCGGTCAAGAGGTCGGCCTTCGCGAGGCGCGCCCCCCGTTCCGCGAGCGCGATATTGGCGCTGCACATCAGGGCGATCTGGCCCGCGAGCGCTTCGAGGCGCTCCACGCGCTGCAGCTGCGAGCCGAGCTTGTTGTGATAGACCACGTTCGCGAGCAGCGGCACGCGGTCGGCCAGCGGCTTCTTCTTGTCCTGCTCGAAGAAGAACTTCGCGTCGGCGAGACGCGGGCGCACCACGCGTTCGTTGCCCTCGACGATCTCGTCGGGCGTTTGCGTCGCGATGTTCGAGACGATCAGAAAGCGCGAGCGCAGACGGCCTTGATCGTCGGTGAGCGCGAAGTATTTCTGGTTGGTCTGCATCGTGAGGATCAGGCATTCCTGGGGCACTTGCAGGAACTCGTCCTCGAAGCGGCACGCGTAGACCACAGGCCATTCGACGAGCGCGTTCACTTCGTCGAGCAGCGAATCGGGCATCACGACCTTGTCGCTGCCTGCCTGCTCGCTGAGTTGCGCGCGGATCGATTCGCGGCGGTCCGCGTAGCTGGCGATCACGAAGCCCTTGTGCTGGAGCGTGTGCGCGTAGTCGTCGGCGTGCGTGATGGCGATGAGGCCTTCGGAAAGGAAGCGATGGCCGCGCGTGGTGTCGTTCGCGTCGATGCCGAATGCCGTGACCGGCACGATCTGGTCGCCGTGCAGCACCGTGAGGCGATGCACGGGGCGCACGAACTGCACGTTGCTGCCGTCCGGGCGCTGGTAGCTCATGACCTTCGGAATCGGCAGCTTGCCGAGCACTTCGTCGAGCACGGCTTGCAGGCCGTCGGCGAGCGTGGCGCCGGGCGCCGAGTAGCGCAGGAAGAAGGCTTCGTTCTTGCCGTCGCTCGCGCGCTCGAGGTCGCTCACGGGGAAGTCGGGGAAGCCGAGCGCGGCGAGCTTCTTCACGAGCGGCGCGGTGGGCTGGCCGTTGGCGTCGAGCGCGACCGAAACGGGCAGCACTTTTTCGCGCACCTGCTTTTCAGGCGCGACGCTGCGCACGTTCTTGATCGTCACGCCAAGGCGGCGCGGCGTGGCGAAACGTTCGAACGAGAGGTCGCCTTCGATCAGGTCGCGCGCGGCGAGGCGCTGCGCGATGGCTTCGGCGAACGCGTCGCCAAGGCGTGCGAGGGCCTTCGGCGGCAGTTCCTCGGTCAGCAGTTCGACGAGGAGGGTGGCGTGATGAGCTTGCGTCATTGTTCTTGAGATCCGGTCATGCCTCGTCGAACTTGCGTTCGACCTTCAGCGGCGGCGCCCAGGCGGGCATCGCGGCGTCCTGTTCGTCGGTGGTCAGGCCGGGCACGCCGTGCACGGGGTTGCCGAGCATCGGGAAGCCGAGCTTCTCGCGCGACTCGTAGTACGACTGCGCCACGCTGCGCGAAAGCGCGCGAATGCGGCCGATGTACGCCGCGCGCTCCGTCACGGAGATCGCGCCGCGCGCGTCGAGCAGGTTGAAGGTGTGCGCGGCCTTGAGCACGAGTTCATAGGCGGGCAGCGCGAGCTGGTGCTCCATCATGCGCTTCGCTTCGCCTTCGTACGCGTTGAAGAACGTGAACAGCAGGTCGACGTTCGCGTGCTCGAAGTTGTACGTCGATTGCTCGACTTCGTTCTGATGGTAGACATCGCCGTAGGTGAGGCGGCGCAGTTCGGGGCCGTTCGGGCCTTGCTCTTCCCACTCGGTCCAGACGAGGTCGTAGACGTTCTCGACCTTCTGCAGATACATCGCGAGACGCTCGAGGCCGTAGGTGATCTCGCCGAGCACCGGTTTGCAGTCGAGGCCGCCCACCTGCTGGAAGTAGGTGAACTGCGTCACTTCCATGCCGTTGAGCCACACTTCCCAGCCAAGACCCCACGCGCCGAGCGTGGGGTTCTCCCAGTCGTCTTCCACGAAGCGCACGTCGTTCTGCTTCAGGTCGAAGCCGAGCGCCTCGAGCGAGCCGAGGTACAGGTCGAGAATGTTTTCCGGCGCCGGCTTGAGCACCACCTGGTACTGGTAGTAATGCTGCAGGCGGTTCGGGTTCTCGCCGTAGCGGCCATCCTTCGGGCGGCGCGACGGCTGCACATAGGCTGCTCGCCACGGCTCGGGGCCGATCGCGCGCAGGAAGGTGTGGACGTGCGAGGTGCCGGCGCCGACTTCCATGTCGATCGGCTGGAGCAGTGCGCAGCCCTGCTTGTCCCAGTAAGACTGGAGCGTCAGGATGATTTGCTGAAACGTGAGCATGTATGCCTGCAGTGTCTATCGGGCCTTCGGGGCTTTCGGGGGCGGAATGCGGCGGCCCCACCAGGCGAGCGCGCGGGCGGGGCGGCGATTCGCGGCCTTGCCCCTTTCCTCGCGTGGCCCGGGCCGGGAGGCGGCCAGGTGCTAAAACCTTGAATTTTACCGGATTGCCGGGGCATTGAGACCTGGGCGGGGTTCGGGCGACGGGAAGAGGCCGCAGCGGGTCGTCGCGCGCGTGGTTTCGTGGCCCGCTTCGTGGTGGTTTCGTGGTCGCTCCGTGGTCGCCCCGCGTGCTTATTTCGTGCTTGCCTGCGTGCGTTCCTTCTTGCTCTTGAATGCCGGTCCAAACGCAAATCCGAGCGCGAGCAACAGGAGTGAAACGGCGATCACCGTGTTGTTGCCGCTCTTCACGTAGGGCGTGAAGCCTGTCGTGCCTTCCACCTGGAGGTCGAGCGAGCCCACCGTGAAGGTGGGCAGGCGCGCGATCACGCGGCCTTTCGCATCGATGGCGGCCGTCGCGCCCGTGTTGGTGGCGCGCAGCATCGGCCGGCCCGTTTCGAGCGAGCGCATGCGCGCGATCTGCAGATGCTGGTCGAGCGCGATGGTGTCGCCGAACCAGGCGAGGTTCGTCGAATTGATGAGAATGCCGGGCGAGGTCGGATTCTCGCGCACGGTGCGCGCGATTTCCTCGCCGAAGATGTCCTCGTAGCAGATGTTCACGGCCACGAGTTCGCCGCGCACGGGGAACGGCGGCTGCACGGGCGCGCCGCGCGCGAAGTCCCCGAGCGGAATGTTCATGAGGTTCACGAACCAGCGGAAGCCCCAGGGCACGAATTCGCCGAAGGGCACGAGATGGTGCTTGTCGTAGCGGTAAAGACCGTTCTGGCCCGGCGTGATGCCGAACAGGCTGTTGGTGTAGTCGGTCACGCGTCCTTCGGGCGTGATCGTGCCGCCCACCGCGCCGAACAGGATGGCGGTGTGGGTGCCGTCCGCGAAGGCGCGGATATCGCGGCCGAACTTCTCGGGGATCTCCTGCACGAGCACGGGAACGGCCGTTTCCGGCGTGATGACGAGATCGGCCGGCTTTTCGGTGATGAGCTTCTGGAACTCGTTGAGCGCGTCGACCATGCCCGACTCCGAGAACTTCATCTCCTGCTTGACGTTGCCTTGCAGCAGACGCACGTTGAGCGGCGTGCCGGAAGGCTGGGTCCACGAGACGAGCGAGAGCAGCAGGCCGGCTGCGATCACGGCCACGGCGAGGAGCGCGGGCGTCGCGATCGCACGGCGCGGCGGCGTGGCGTGGGCTTGCGCGGTGCTGCCTTGCTTCAAGTCGCGCGCGCGCAGCAGCGCCTGGACGATGAGCGCCGCGACGAGCGCGAGCATCCAGCCCACACCGTAGACGCCCACGATCGGCGCAAAGCCGGCGAGCGGACCGTCCACCTGTGCATAGCCGCTCGATAGCCACGGAAAGCCTGTGAAGACGTAGCCGCGCGCCCACTCGCCGAGCGCCCACGCGCTAGCGAACGCGAACGCGCCGTGCCATGTGGGCGAGAAGGGCAAGTCGCCACTGCGTCCGTTCTTCGCATGTCCCGCGCAGAACGACCAGACGAGCGCGGCGAGCGCCGGATAGAGGCCCAGATAGAGCGAGAACAGCGCGAGCGCCGCGCCCGCGAGCACCGCGGGCATGCCGCCATAGAAGTGCATGCTCACATAGAGCCACCACACCCCGGTCACGAAGTTGCCGAAGCCGAACGCCCAGCCCGTGAACATCGCGCTCTTCCAGCCGGTCGTGCGCGTGAGCCAGAAGTAGAAGAGCGCGAAGATCGCGATGGCGAGCCAGCCGCCATGCGGCGTGGGGGCGAACGAAAGCGTGTTGAGCGCCCCGCACGCGGCGGCGGCGAGATAGTGCCAGAGCGGCAGCGCGCGGCGTGCGGTGCCGTTGCTGGCGGCGGTGCCCTTAGCTTCGGGCGCGCGCGGTTCGCTGCGCGTGCGGGTATCGATCGGTTCGGCCATGTGAAGCGGTGAAATTCGGCTGTGAAGTACGGGAAAAGCGACGAATAAAAGCGACGAATGAAAGCGACGAATGAAAAGCGATGGCGTAACAAGCACGAGGGCGGATTGCGCGACGAGCGCAACGATAGCACTTTCGTGCGTCATTGCCGGGGCGCGCCTCTCGAATGCCTTGGGGCCCGATCGCGATAGCGAACCCTTGGAGGCAAAACGCCAGCCCGAAGGCTGGCGTTTAGACGTGTCCGCAGGAGCCAGGCGGGCTGTGCGCTCAGGTGCCGGGCGGCTGCAGTGCGGCTTCGCGCTGGCCGGCCATCGGGTCGCGGCGCACGAGCAGCATGTGAAGCTGCCGGGCGTCGGCGCGCAGCACCTCGAAGATCAGGTCGTCGATGCGCACCTTCTCGCCGCGATGCGGCAAGTGCCCGAAATGATGGGTCACGAAGCCGCCGATCGTATCGACTTCCTCATCGGAGTAATGGGTGCCGAATACCTCGTTGAACTGCTCGATCTCGGTGAGCGCGCGCACGCGAAAGCGCCCGTCGGGCGAGGCGATGATGTTCCCGCTTTCCTCGTCGAAGTCGTACTCGTCCTCGATGTCGCCGACGATCTGCTCCAGCACGTCCTCGATCGTGATGAGGCCGGCTACGCCGCCGTATTCGTCCACGACGATGGCGATGTGATTGCGGTTCTGGCGAAAGTCGTGCAGCAGCACATTGAGGCGCTTGGATTCGGGGATGAACACCGCGGGGCGGAGCATGCCGCGCACGTCGAATTCCTCTTCGGCGTAGTAGCGCAGCAGATCTTTCGCGAGCAGCACGCCGATCACGTTGTCGCGGTTGCCGTCGTACACGGGGTAGCGCGAGTGCGCCTTCTCCAGCACGTACGGAATGAATTCGTCAGGACTTTCGGCGATGTTGATCGCGTCCATCTGGGCGCGCGGGATCATGATGTCGCGTGCGCAGAGTTCGGACACCTGGAACACGCCTTCGATCATCGAAAGCGAATCGGCGTCGATCAGATTGCGCGCGTGCGCGTCCTGGAGGATTTCGAGAAGTTCGCTGCGCGAGTCGGGCTCGGGCGAGATGAAGTCGGTCAGCCGCTCGAGCAGGGAGCGCTTTTCTTGCGGTTTGTCGGTCTGGCGTCGACTGGGATAAGAGTCGTTCATGGTGGTGCGCCCTTTGCCGCTTGGGGGCGGGGCGCGCTGTTGCGGAGGGTTAAGGATACAACATGCCTGTGGCGCCACCGTGTAATGGCACACGCATGACATACACCGGCAGATCAATCCTAACGCAGATGACGGGCGGCCGCGCTGCGGACAAAAAACGGCGCGGCTTTTCGCTATGCGCAGCGCGCCAGCAGCCGCTCCAGCACCCGGTCGCGCATGCCGCTCTCGCGCAGCGCGTCTACGGTGCGCTGCACATAGTCGAGCGTGGTGCCATAGCGGCCCGACGCGCAGCCGAACACGGTGCGCACGGTCGCTTCGGAAAGCTTGCCGGTGTAGGAGGCGACGTCGCGGCGCATGACGAACGCGAGCGCCGCGACGCGGCGGCCGTCGGCGAGCACGCAGGGCAGCCACGCGGGGCGGTAGGAGCCCATGGGCATCTCGCGGCGCCAGAGCGCTTCGAGGTGCGGCATAACGCCCTGGCCCGCTAGCCGGAACGCGACGCCGGCGCACGAGCCGCCGCGATCCAGCGCCAGCACGAGGCCGGGCTGCTCGGGCGTGCCGCGGTTGACGCGCGACCACATGTACAGCCCGCGATGGTAGCCATGCACGCGCGAACGCACGTTCTCGACCGTTGGGAGCCCCGGGTTCCAGATCAGCGAGCCATAGCCGAAGAGCCAGATGTCGCTCTTACCGTCCCAGTTTTCGAGCGTGCAGGCGAGCGAAGCGCGCAATTCATCTTCGGTGAGGAGCCGCGACTCGCCGAGCGCCGGGGGGTAGCCCGGGCAGGGCGCGCTCGCGCCGCCTGTCTCGGGCAGTCCGGAGGGTTCGGCGACATCGGGCGCGCGCTTGTCGTTCATGGCCGGAGCCTACTTGTACGGATCGGGAAAGCCGAGGGAGTTGAGCACCTCGGTCTCGATGCCCTCCATTTCCTCGGCTTCGGCCTCGTCCTCGTGGTCGTAGCCCTGGGCGTGCAGCGCGCCGTGCACGAGCAGATGCGCGTAGTGCGCGGCGAGCGGCTTGCCCTGCTCGGCGGCTTCCTTTTCCACGACGGGGCAGCACAGGATCAGGTCGCCCGTGACCGGATCGTCTTCACTTTCCGCGTAAGCGAAGGTGAGCACGTTGGTCGCGTAGTCCTTGCCGCGATAAGCGCGGTTGAGCGAGCGGCCTTCTTCGGCGTCGACGAAGCGCACGGTCAGTTCCGCGTCCGCGAATAGCGCGGCCTTGAGCCACGCCGCGACGGTGGCGCGCGGCAGCGTGGCCTTGTGCTCGGGGAACGCCTTCGCGGCGGGGAACTGCACGGTCAGTTTGAGTTTCGGTGCGCGGGGCATGGGCTGGAGCAAGGGAGCGAGGCAGACCGCGTCAGCGTGCGTCGCCAACGCTTTCGTCCTTTTTCGAATGCGCGTCGTAGGCCTCGACGATACGCGCGACGAGCGGATGGCGCACGACGTCGGCGCTCGTGAAGCGCGTGAGCGCGATGCCGCGCACGTCCGCGAGCACCTGCTGCGCCTCGATCAAGCCGCTCTTGTGGCCGCGCGGCAGGTCCACCTGGGTGGTGTCGCCGGTCACGACGGCCTTCGAGCCGAAGCCGATACGCGTGAGGAACATCTTCATCTGCTCGGGCGTGGTGTTCTGCGCCTCGTCGAGGATGATGAACGCGTGATTGAGCGTGCGCCCGCGCATGTAGGCGAGCGGCGCGATTTCGATCATCTGGCGCTCGAACATCTTCGCGGTCTTGTCGAAGCCGAGCAGGTCGTAGAGCGCGTCATAGAGCGGACGCAGGTACGGATCGACCTTCTGCGCGAGGTCGCCCGGCAGGAAGCCGAGACGCTCGCCCGCTTCCACGGCCGGACGCGTGAGCACGATGCGCTTGACCTGGTCGCGCTCGAGCGCGTCCACCGCGCAGGCCACGGCGAGATAGGTCTTGCCGGTGCCCGCGGGCCCGACGCCGAACGTCACGTCGTGCGAGATGATCTGCTTGAGGTACTCGCGCTGCGCCGGCGTGCGGCCGCGCAGATCGGCGCGGCGCGTGTAGAGCTTCGGGCCGGGTTCTTCGGCTTCGAAGCCTTCGCGCGCGGGCTGGTCGAACGGATGATCGGGGTCGCCGCGAAAACGGGGATCGATTTCCGTGGCGTCGCCGGCGATCTCGCCGCTGCCGGTGCCATTGGCGTTGCCGCGCACGACGCCGTTGCCATTGCCGCGCGGGTCGTTCGCCGCCTGACGCGCTTCGACGAGCGCGAGCTGGATATCGTCGACGGAGAGCGGATCACGCGCCTGGTTGTAGAAGTTCTCGAGCGCCGTGAGCGCGAGCTTCGCGCCGCGCCCCCGGATGCTGATGCGATGGCCGCGCCGCGCGAGCGTCACGTCGAGCGCCTGCTCGATCTGCCGCAGGTTTTCGTCGAGCGGGCCGCAGAGGTTGGCGAGGCGCGCGTTGTCGTCGCGCGGCGCGGTGAATTCCAGATGCTGCTGATTGGGCTTCAAGGTGTCTCTGAACTCCTGAATTCCGATGCCTTGTGCCGCGCGGTGGGCGCGGAACAGGCGCGTAATGGGCTCGTAGGGGGCTCGTATTCGGCTCGTGGCGTACTGACCGATCAGTGCGCGAGCGTCGAAGCGTCCTCGTGCGCGAGCACGAGTTCGCCGCGCAGCGAGTGCGGGTACGCGTGGTTGATCTTCACGTCGATCATCTGGCCGATCAGGCGCGCATGCGAGGCAAGCGGCGCCGGAAAGTTCACGACACGATTGTTCTCGGTGCGGCCCGACAGCTCGCCCGGATCCTTGCGCGAGGGGCCTTCCACGAGAATGCGCTCCACGCGGCCGACCATCGACTCGCTGACGCGCTTCACGTTCTCTTCGATCGTGGCCTGCAGGTGCTGCAGGCGCTTGAGCTTCACCTCGCGCGGCGTGTCGTCGGAGAGGTTCGCGGCGGGCGTGCCCGGACGCGGGCTGTAGATGAACGAGAAGCTCGTGTCGTAGCTCATCTCCTCGACGAGCGCCATCATCTTCTGGAAGTCCTCTTCCGTCTCGCCGGGGAAGCCCACGATGAAGTCCGTGGAGAGCGACAGGTCCGGACGGATCGCGCGCAGCTTGCGGATGATCGACTTGTATTCGAGCACGGTGTAGCCGCGCTTCATCGCCATGAGCACGCGGTCCGAGCCGTGCTGGACCGGCAGATGCAGATGGCTCACGAGCTTGGGCACCTTCGCGTAGGTATCGATGAGGCGCTGCGTGAACTCCTTCGGGTGCGAAGTCGTGTAGCGGATGCGCTCGATCCCGGGAATCTCGGCGACGTATTCGATCAGCGTCGCGAAGTCCGCGACGTCGGGCGCGCCGGCCGTCAACGCGCCTCGGTAGGCGTTCACGTTCTGGCCGAGCAGCGTGACTTCACGCACGCCCTGATCGGCGAGGCCGGCGATTTCGGTGAGCACGTCGTCGAGCGGACGCGAGACTTCCTCGCCGCGCGTGTAGGGCACGACGCAGTAGCTGCAGTACTTGCTGCAGCCTTCCATGATCGAGACGAACGCGCTCGGGCCTTCCACGCGCGCGGGCGGCAGATGGTCGAACTTCTCGATTTCGGGGAAGGTGATGTCCACCTGCGCGCGGCCCGAGGCGCGGCGCGCGTCGATCATCTGCGGCAGGCGGTGCAGCGTTTGCGGGCCGAACACGAGGTCCACATAGGGCGCGCGCGCGACGATCGCCGCGCCTTCCTGGCTCGCCACGCAGCCGCCCACGCCGATCAGCAGGTTCGGGTTCGCTTCCTTGAGTTCGCGCACGCGGCCGAGGTCGGAGAAGACCTTTTCCTGCGCCTTCTCGCGCACCGAGCAGGTGTTGAAGAGAATGACGTCCGCGTCTTCGGGGGTGTCGGTCTTCACGAGGCCTTCGGCGGCGCCGAGTACGTCGACCATCTTGTCGGAGTCGTACTCGTTCATCTGGCAGCCAAAGGTCTTTACATAAACTTTCTTGGTCATCGGGGTTCGCCGTTCGCAGTGGTTGACCTGGGGGCGTCGTCCGCTTGATGCACGCGCGTGCTGCGCGGGATGCACGTCAGGACTACGGTGTTTTAAGGGGGGCCGAATCGGGGGGTGCTTTTGCAGCCCTCGTCTGGCGATGCGCGTCTGGTGATGCCGTCTCGTGACATGGTTTCGTGACACATCAGGGACGTTCCGCTTTGCTTTTCGCTTCTTTTTGCCGGTTTTTGAGGCTGCGGATCGCTTTCTGCGCAATCGGACATTATAGCCGTTTGCGCCTTCGGCTTTGCGTCGCAACGCCCGGTTCCGTGCAGGGCACGAGCGCCTCCAGCTCTCCCGACGTCTGCGCGAAGCGCTCACTGAGAAAGTCGAGCAGCGCACGCACACGCGGCGCAAGAAAGCGGTTGCGGTGATAGAGCGCGTGCAGCGGCGCGTCCGGGTAGCGCCACTCGGGCATCACGGTCTTGAGCCGCCCGGCGCGCAGATCGTCCGCGACATCCCAGATCGACTTCACCGCGAGGCCGTACCCGCACAGCGCCCACTGGCGCGCCACTTCGCCATCCGTTGACTCGAGCGCGCGGTCGAGCGGCACCGTGTACGTCTGCGTTTCGTCGCCGCGCGTGAAGCGCCATTCGTTCACCGGTCCCGCCGCCGAGCCGATCACGATGCAGTCGAAACGTGCCAGATCATTCGGCTCATGCGGCTCGCCGCAGCGCGCGAGGTACTCGGGCGAGGCGCACAGCACGCGGCGGTTCGGTGCGAGCCAGCGCGCCACGAGCGAGCTGTCCTGCGGCGTGCCGAAGCGGATCGCGAGATCGATGTCCTCGAGCACGAGATTCGAGAGCGAGTCGGTCAGCATCAGCGCGAAACGCACGTCGGGATAGCGGGCGCGGAATTCGTCGAGCCACGTCATCAGCAAATTGCGGCCGAAATCCGAGGTCGCCGAAATCCGCACCTTGCCACGCACCGCGTTCTGGCCCTCCTGCAAGGCCGCTTTGGCGTCGTCGAGCGAGCGCAGCGCGTGTTCGCTACAGGTGAGGTAGAGGCGGCCTTCGTCGGTGAGCCGTAGCTGGCGTGTCGTGCGGTCGAACAGACGCGCACGAAGTTCGGCTTCGAGCCGCGCGAGCCGGGCGCTGGCCGCGGCGGGCGTGAGGCCGAGCTTGCGGCCTGCCGCGGAAAGGCTGCCGAGGCGTGCGGCCTCCACGAACAGGCGCACGTCGCCGAGATTGTCCATCGCGTGATTATTAGAAAGCCGTTGAAAATGCTTCAAATGCTACGCCAATTATCAAATTTGAGCGTAGCCCGGACAATGCGCGTGTTTTCAGGACAACCGCCGCGCCTCGGACCTGCCCGACCCGGCCCGCACGCCATGCAACTCGATCACGTCACCCTCGTCACGCCCGACCTCGAAGGCGCATGCCGCTTCTTTCGCGACATCGTCGGCCTCGACGACGGTCCGCGTCCGCCGTTTCGCGTGGACGGCCACTGGCTCTACGCGAACGGCCGCCCGGTCATCCACCTCGTCGATGCGACCGTGCCCGCGCAGTCGCCGGGTTCATCGGGCGCGCTCGTCGCGCCCCGCATCGACCACGTGGCGTTTCGCGTCGCGCCCGGCGACGCGTGGCGCGCGCTGCTCGAACGGCTCGCCGCGCACCGCGTGCTGCACCAGCGCGCCGAGGTGCCCGTGTGTGCGGAAATCCAGCTTTTCGTTGCGCTCGCGCCGGGCGTCGTCGTCGAGTTCGTGACGTCGACGGCGGGCGGCGCGGCGGCATGAGGCCAACCGCTGCCGACCGCGACCAACCGCAGCCAACCGCGGCCGACTGAACCCGATTGAATCCAGGCTCGTTGACGGAGATTTCGATGCCCATTCCCTTGCTCGCGCTGGCCATCAGCGCCTTTGCCATCGGCACCACTGAGTTCCTCATCATGGGCCTGTTGCCCGACGTCGCGCGCGATCTGAACGTGACGATTCCCGCCGCGGGCCTGCTCGTGACCGGCTATGCGCTCGGCGTGGCGGCCGGCGCGCCGCTTCTTGCCGCGCTGACCAGCCGCATGCCGCGCAAGCTCGCGCTGCAATTGCTGATGGGCGTGTTCATCGTCGGTAACGTGATGTGCGCGCTCGCCTCGACCTACGCGCTGCTGATGGTCGCACGCGTCGTGGCCTCGTTTGCGCACGGCTCGTTCTTCGGCATCGGCGCCGTGGTGGCCGCCTCGCTCGTGCCGCAGGAAAAGCGGGCGAGCGCCATTGCGCTGATGTTCACCGGCCTCACGCTTGCCACCGTGCTCGGCGTGCCGTTCGGCACAGCCATTGGCCAGCAGTTCGGCTGGCGCGTGGCGTTCTGGATCGTGAGCGGCCTGGGCGTGCTCTCGCTCATTGGCGTGACGGCCCTGGTTCCCAACCATCACGACAGCGGCCCATCCGGTCTCGGCCACGAAGTGCGCGTGCTGCGCGACCCGCAGGTGTGGCTCGCGCTCGGCATGACGGTGCTGGGCTTTGGCGGCGTGTTCGTCGTGTTCACCTACATTGCGCCGATTCTCGAACAGGTGGGCGGCTTCTCGCCGCGCGGCGTGACGCTGATGCTGGTGCTGTTCGGCGTGGGCCTGACGCTCGGCAACACCTTGGGCGGCAAGCTCGCGGACCGCGCGCTGATGCCTTCGCTCATGGGCATTCTCGTGGTGCTCGCCGTGGTGATGGCCATCTTTACGAGGACGAGCCATGCGATGTGGCCGGCTGCCGTCACCGTGTTCGTCTGGGGGATCGCCGCGTTCGCGACCGTGCCGCCGCTGCAGATGCGCGTGGTCGCGAAGGCCGCGGCGGCGCCGAATCTCGCCTCGACGCTGAACATCGGTGCGTTCAACGTGGGCAATGCAATGGGCGCCTGGATGGGCGGGCTCGCCATTGCACACGGCGTGGCACTCGACTCGCTGCCTTGGGTGGCTGCGGCCGTCTCGGTGGCAGCGCTCGTGCTCACATGGGCGGCGGCGCGGCTCGATGCGCGCGCCGTACCGCTGCGCGACGCGCACGTGGCGGCGCGGCAGAATACGTGAGCGCCCGACGAGGGCAATGCGCAAGGCCGCGCCTTATGCGCAGGGCGCGAAAGCAATCCCCGAATCCCGCTCTGCAATGCTGATAACAGTGTGAAGATAACTTCGTTGGGCGCGGCAAATCGCGATGCTAGTCTTGCCTCCATTCACGCTCATGCGCTGCTTCCACGCGGCGCGCCAGGAGGCAGCCATGCATTCCCCTCTCGCGCTCGTGCGCGATGCGCAGCCCAATATTGCGCAGACCGAAGGATCCGGATACGCGCCCGACACGTTCGACACGCTCGAGCATCTCGTGGGCGTGAATCTCGCGCGGTTGCGCGCCGAACGCCAGCTTTCTCTCGACGCGCTTGCGCGCGCCTCGGGTGTCTCGCGCGCGATGCTGGCCCAGGTCGAGTCGGCGCGCAGCGTGCCGTCGATCAAGGTGCTGTGCAAGGTGGCGGCGGCGCTGAAGGTATCGGTTGCGGCGTTCTTGCGGCGCCATGCCGTGAACGGTTTCGAGCATCTGCCCGCCGAGCGCGCGCCGCGACTCGTTTCCGCCGACGGCCGCTACTCGGCGCGCGCACTCTACCCGGAAGGCGAGCGCACCGCCGTCGAATTCCACGAACTGCGCGTGGCGGCGCTGCATACGGAGCCCGGCGTGCGTCGGCCGCCCGGCACCACGATGAATCTCGTGGTGAGCGAGGGCACGCTCGAAGTGCGCGTGAACGATCGGCGCCAACTGCTCGCAACGGGCGACGCGATTCAGTTCGACGCCGACCAGCCGCACAGCCTGCGTAATCCCGGCGACACCGAAGCGCGCGTGTTCCGCGTGACGCTGAACGCCGAGACACCGCCGCGTTGGGGCGTGCCTGCCCCGGCGTCCGCCGGCGAGCCGGGATCGACGGTCGATGCGGCCGATCCAGTCGATGCGAGCGATGCGGTCGAGACGGCCCATGAAATCGCCGAAGTGGCCGCGCGGCCGGTATGAACGGCGCTGCGCCCCACCAGGCGGACCTTGCGCCGATGCGGGAATGCACAAGACCCGTTTCGGTAGCCTTGTCTAATCGAGCTTTTTCGCGCTGCACGATCGCGCGGCCTGTTATATTCTTTGCCCGCCGGCTAATTCAGCTAATGAGCCGGTAATCAGTGCGTCTTCAGGGCGGGGTGCAATTCCCCACCGGCGGTATGCCGGCCGCGCCGCAAGGCAAGGCCTGCGAGCCCGCGAGCGCCTGCGCGAGCCTCGTTGTTTGCGCGCAGGGTCAGCAGATCTGGTGCGAAGCCAGAGCCGACGGTCATAGTCCGGATGGAAGAAGATGTGCAGATGGTCATGTTTGCCCATCCGCCGCGGCGTTTCGGCCGATACGCGTGCGTTCCTCGTTGTGTTCGAGGCACGCGGCATGTCTGCCGAACGGCGCGCGCCGGGGATTCCTGTCTGTTTGCAATGCCCTGAAACGTTTTTCGCCTAACTCTCGCGAGGAGCGTTTCACATGTCTCTTACTGCCAGTTCCACCTTCGCATCGTCCCAAGGCGCGCCGCTCGACGCCGCTGCCGATCTCCCGTTTCTCGAATCGGAACCGATGCCGCCGCGCATCGCCGCCGCGCTGCAAGCCATGCGTGAAGGCCGCCCGGTCGTCCTGCAGGACGACCACGACCGCGAGGACGAAGCCGATCTGATCGTCGCCGCCGAGCGCCTCACGACCGAAACGATGGCGCTCTTCATCCGCGAATGCAGCGGCATCGTCTGCCTGTGCCTCTCGGAAGACAAGGTGCGCGCGCTCGAACTTCCGCCGATGGTGTCGCACAACGAAAGCCGCAACCGCACCGCGTTCACGGTCTCGATCGAGGCGCGCGACGGCGTGAGCACGGGCGTTTCGGCCGCCGACCGGGTGACGACGATCCGCGCCGCGATCGCCCCGAACGCGAAGCCGGCCGACATCGTGCGCCCCGGTCATGTGTTCCCGCTGCGTGCCCAGCAAGGCGGCGTGCTGGCGCGCCGCGGCCACACCGAAGGCACCGTGGACCTGGCGGTGCTCGCGGGCCTCGCGCCTGCGGGCGTGCTCTGCGAGCTGATGAACCCCGACGGCACGATGGCGCGCGGCAAGCAGATCGACGACTTCGCGAAACTCCACAACCTGCCGATGCTGACGATTGCCGAACTCGTGGCGTTTCGCGAGTCGCTCGCCGTGGCGCGCGAGCGCTGCGCCGAGCCGGCCTGACGCGGGCTGGCCGAAGTAGCGGGTCGAGCGACGTGGCGCTGTTGGGCGCTGCGTCGCGCGTCTTCCGCGGGCGCGCAGCCGGATTTTACGACTGCACGTCGCCGAACTCGCCGCGCACGCCGGCCTCGACGAGCGCGGGCAGCTCTTCCATGTGCGCCATGATGCGCGTGATGCCCATCTCGCGCAGCACATCGGCGTAGCCAGAAGGGATATGGCTCGCGCCGACGAACGCGATCGTCTTCATGCCGGCCGCGCGCGCGGCATTCAACCCCGAAATGCTGTCCTCCACGACGACGCAGCGCGCCGGCTCCACGCCGAGTTGCCGCGCCGCGTGCAGATAGACGTCCGGGTAAGGCTTGGGACGCGCGACCTGCTCGGCGCTGAAGATCCGCTCGCCGAAGATCGTGTCGAGCCCGGCGCGCCGCACCGAGGCGTGCACGCGCGTGATCCGGCTGTTCGAGACGACGGCGGCAGGCAGCGTGACCTTGTGCAAGGCATCGCGTACGCCGTTGATCGGGCTCACCGATTCCGCAATGGCGGCTTCGCAGCGATGCTCGATCGTCTCGAGAAAGTCGTCGGGCAGCGTGAGGTTGAAGCGCGCGGCGACGTCGGCGAGAAAGCGCGAGGTCTGCTGGCCGAACGCCGCATTCACGGCGGCGTGGAAATCGATGCCGGGGAAGGTGCTGCTGAGCGTTTCGAAAAGCACGCGGTCGGCGATGACTTCGCTGTCGACGAGCACGCCGTCACAGTCGCAGATGAGATGGTCGATCATGCGTGAAACGAGAGGCCGGGCGACGCTTGGCCAAGGGCCGATGCGCGCTGCGGCCAGGCAGGCGAGAAGGTGGAAACCCCCCATCATACGTGCTTTTGCTTTTTGCACGGAGTGGGCTCAGGGGCCACGACGTCATCCGCTTCCCTCGCCCCGGCGGACCGGCCAGATGTGGCTCGCGCGGCTCGGTGCGACAATGGCGGCGTCGGGACGCCACTGTTCCAACCGTCGAAAACTGCAACGAGGCAATCATGCGTGGAATAGCGATGATCGGTGCGGCCATACTGGTCGCGGGGTGCGTTGGCGCGCCGCCGGGGCCCGAGGGAGGGGGGCGCGCGCCTTCGCTCGCCGCCTTGCAGCAGATGTGCGGCCAAACGGCGGACTTCGGCGCGTACGCGCCGGGCGTCTACTCGGCGATTCTCGACGCCTGGGTTGCCAATCGACGCGGCAGGTTGCCTCAGGACCAGTTTTGCGGTTTTCAGGTGGCGCTCGCGCAGCAGTACGCCGCGCTCGGCAAAAGCACCGAGCCCGAGGCGCATAGCCAGTGGGTGAAGTTCCTCAACGCCCAGCGCGCGCAGGCGCTGAGCTGGCGTGCAGCAGCCGACCCCACGCTGCGGGCGGGCTAGACGGGCAATTCAGTGGCAAGGCGCTCGTGAGCGCAGGCAATCCGCTCCCGGACGAGAGCACGCAACAGTGCGCAAAAAAATGGTCACGCGGGCATGAAGCGCGCGGGTCCGCGTGACCATGCACTGCAGGCGCGTACGTCTACTGCCGTGCGCCTGCATCGGGGACGTGCCCGACAAGTCGGGCTGGCGGACGACCTCGCGTCCGCGCAAATCGGTAAAGGGCAATGGGGCCTGTGGCTGGGCGGGCGCCTGACCCGCAGGCTCAGGCTACGAACACCGTTTGATGGCGCGCAACGCAGAGTCGCCGATTTCGGTTAGTCGCCATTGCTGGAGGCCGGAAGCGAGGCGCTCCAGTTGGACGAGCTGTCGTTCGAGCAAGGCGTCCAGTTCTTCTCGCTCCATGTCGAGCTGATTGGGGGCGTCCTTCACTAGCAGCAGGGTGGCGAATTCATGCGGACTCAGCATCGTTCTCTCTCCGTGTTGCCGCATCAGAGGTCGCCCGTTGCGGCCCGCAGGGCGGCGCGGCGACAAAAATGCGGTGGTGTGAGCGAAAGCCTGCAACGACGCAGATCGAATGACTGGAGGGACCGGCCGCCCGAACCGCCTCTGCGCGGCCAAAACGGCATCCAGCCCGGGATCTGCCTCGGGGAACTGGAGTGTAGTCAACACCGCCGCGTTGTACAAACCACACCCCGAAAATTTTCCCTTTGACATTCGAGGCCACGCGCAGCGGTAGTGCGAGCCGCCCCGATTCGCGAAATCACTTGAGGTTCTTACCGCACTGCGGCAAGGGCACGGCCTCTGCATCGCGACTGGCGTCGCGGGACATGCGCTTTCGCGCTTGCCCCCGACAGCTCGATGAGTCGACCAGCACGGCAACGTGGCAAGCGGGCATGGCCACCCGCGCCGCATCCCGACTCACGATGTGGTGCAAACGAGGTGTTTGTTCCCGGAACTGTAGGCAACAGGTACGGTCTGTGCTGAATAACTGCAGCTACGCGAAACAACAGCTAAGATGCAATAGGGATGGCTGATAACCTTTCACTGCGCGACAGACACGACATGCCGAGCCTCGGGGGGCGCCGGTCATGCGCCGCGCGCCGTGAGCGTAGCGACCGCTTCGGGAGTACGACACAATGCGTAACGACAACGAGCCTCGCCATGAGATGCCATGGCGCATCGAAGACATCGATCTCAGCCGTATCGACCGTCGACGGGCCGCCGCCAACGAAGATCTGATGCTGCTCCTGTGCGCCTCTTCGTTCATCGAAAGCGGCTCCGACCTTTACACCAGCAACCTGAGCGTGTTTTTCAACGGCGACCCCGAAGTCTCGGAGTGGCTCAATCGCGAATGGGAGCCCGAGGAGCTTCAGCATGGCCGTGCGCTGAAGACCTACATTCAACACGTATGGCCCGACTTCGACTGGGATACGGCGTTCCGAAATTTCATCGACGAGTATTCGAAGACCTGTTCGTTCGAGGAGTTCGAGAGGACCCGCGCGCTTGAAATGGTGGCGCGCTGCGTGGTGGAAACCGGCACGGCGACGCTCTACCGTGCGATCGGCGAATGCTCGAACGACCCCGTGCTCAAGGAAATCACCGACAACATCCGCAGCGACGAAGTGCGCCACTACAAGCACTTTTTCCGCTATTTCAAGAAGTACAACCAGATAGAAGGCCATGGGCGTCTGGCCGTGCTCGGTGCGCTCATGCGCCGCGTGATGGAGATCAAGAACGAGGATTCCGAGATCGCGCTGCGTCATGTATTCGCGGGCCGCTATCCCGACCGCGTACGCGACGAGGCCTATAGCCGCGAGTTGACCGCACGCGTGAACAAGCTCGTGCGCCGCAATCTTTCCGCCGACATGTGCGTGAAGATGCTGCTCAAGCCGCTCAACCTGCCCGCGAAGATTCAGCCGGGTGTGCACTATCCGCTCGCGAAGATCACGCAGCACGTTTTCTTCCGCTAGCGCTGGCGCGCCGCGAAAAAAAAGCCCGCTGGAAAGCGGGCTTTTTTGTCTGCAGTAGCGCCCGCCGCACAACGACCGACGCACGGCCGACTGAGGGGCGGGAGCGCGGGAGATCAGCGATCGCGCTGGCCGTTGCCGTCGCGCCGATTGCTGCCGCCCGGGCGGCCGCCGAGCAGCGCGCCGGGGTTGGATTGCGGCTTGCGTTGCGGGCGGCCAAGCGCGCTCTCGTGCGAGACGCCGCGCTGACTTTCGCGGCGCGTGTGCTCGCCGCGCGCGCCTTGTGCGCCGTGATTCGCGCCTTGCTTGACGGGTTTTGCCGTGCGCACGCCGCCGCCGTTCGAAGCCGGCTTGGCCTGGCGCTGACCGCCATTGCCGCCGCTATTGGATGCCTGCGCGCGGTTGCTTTCACGGCCACCGTCACGATTACCTTCGCGCCCACCTTCGCGCCCACCTTCGCGCCCACCTTCGCGATTACCGCCGCGCGATTCGCGCGGCTCGCGTGCTTCACGCGCTTGCGCTGGGCGGCCGCTGTTGGCGCCATTCGACGCCCCGCGGCCCTGACCTTGCCCCTGGCGCGGCGAGCGGCCTTGCGGCTGGCTACGGCGCTGGATCGGCTCCGGCTTCGCGTTCGGGTCCGGCTCGAAGCCCGGAATGACCTCTTGCGGCACTGCGCGCTTGATCAGCTTCTCGATGTCCTTGAGCAGCTGATGCTCGTCCACGCACACGAGCGACACCGCCTCGCCCGTCGCGCCCGCGCGGCCGGTGCGGCCGATGCGGTGCACATAGTCCTCGGGCACGTTCGGCAGGTCGTAGTTCACCACGTGCGGGAGCTGGTCGATATCGATGCCGCGCGCGGCGATGTCGGTGGCGACCAGGACCTGCAGCGTGCCGTCCTTGAACTCGCTCAACGCGCGCGTGCGCGCCGATTGGCTCTTGTTGCCGTGAATCGCGAGCGCGCTGATGCCGTCCTTCGTGAGTTGCTCGGCAAGGCGGTTCGCGCCGTGCTTCGTGCGCGTGAACACGAGCACCTGGAACCAGTTGTGCTGGCGGATGAGGTGCGTGAGCAGGTCGCGCTTGCGGTCGCGGTCGACGGGATAGATCTTCTGCGCAACGGTTTCGGCCGTGGTGTTGCGGCGCGCGACTTCGATGAGCGCCGGCGAGTCGAGCAGGTTGTCGGCGAGCGCCTTGATCTCGTCGGCGAACGTGGCCGAGAAGAGCAAGTTCTGGCGCTTGGGCGGCAGCTTCGCGAGCACGCGCTTGATGTCGTGGATGAAGCCCATGTCGAGCATGCGATCGGCTTCGTCGAGCACGAGAATCTCGAGCTGAGAAAGGTCGATCGTCTTCTGCTGCATGTGATCGAGCAGGCGCCCTGGCGTCGCGACCACGATGTCCACGCCGCGCCTGAGCGCGTCGATCTGCGGATTGATGCCCACGCCGCCGAACATCACCGTGGACTTGAGCTTCAGATACTTGCCGTAGGCGCGCACGCTCTCTTCGACCTGTGCGGCGAGTTCACGCGTGGGCGTGAGGATCAGCGCCCGCACCACGCGCTTGCCATTCGCGCCCGGTGGCATGTCCGAGAGGCGTTGCAGGATCGGCAGCGTGAAGCCGGCGGTCTTGCCTGTGCCGGTTTGCGCGCCGGCGAGCAGGTCGCCGCCGCCGAGCACGGCGGGAATCGCTTGCGCCTGGATCGGCGTGGGCGTGCTGTAGCCAAGTTCGTTGACGGCGCGGACCAGCGGTTCGGACAAGCCGAGAGAATCGAAAGACATAAACACCTGTTGTATTGCATCAGCGCTGGCGTCGCTTCGCGGCCCATGGAGGCGCGCTGCGCAGCCAAACCAGCGTTCCCGGGTTCGAATGCGCCCGGTGAAGCCGCTCTCATGCGTTGTTCGGACGGCGCGCCAGTGCGCGCGCCGCATTTTTTCTTAATGGAACGGACGGTCGATCAAGACACGTCGTCTGGCGTTAAGTTGCGTCGCCCGGTCGCGGACACTGCGGCGACCGGGCGATGCCTTCACATTGACGCGTCACGCGACGTAGCGCGCGACGCTCACGAATTGACAGACGCTCCCGGCGAGCACGAACAGATGCCAGATTCCATGTCCGTGCCGGATGCGTTCGTCATTGACGAAAAAATAAATGCCGGCGCTGTAGATGAGGCCGCCGGCGAGTAGCCACGCCGTGCCTGCCGTCGGCAGGGCCTCGACGAGCGGGCGAACCGCCACCACCGCGAGCCAGCCCATCACCACGTACAGCACCATCGAAAACGCCCTGGTGCGCCGCCCGAGCGTGAGCTCCTGGACGATGCCGAGGGCCGCGAGCCCCCAACTCACGCCGAAGAGCGACCAGCCCCAAGGCCCGCGCAGGGTCACGAGCGAGAACGGAGTATAGCTTCCCGCGATGAGCAGATAGATCGCGGCATGGTCGCACTTCTGCAGCACGGCTTTCAGGCGCACGCCGCGCACGCCGTGATACAGCGTCGAGATCGTGTACAGCGCACACAACATTGCCCCGTATACCGCAAAGCTCACGACCTTGTACGCGTCGTGATCCAGCGCGGCGAGCGTCACGAGCGAGACCAGCCCCGCTACCGACAACATCGCGCCCACGAGGTGAGTCATGCTGTTCAGACGCTCACCGGCGTGCATGACGACCACTCCTTGTTCTTTTCGCCCGTAGTGCGCAGGGGAAACAGATCCCCCCTGCGCGGTCCGCAGTGCTCGACCACAGCGCCCAAACCCATGCCTGACGGGCCACGGAGCGGGCTACACCGCGCGGCCGGCGACAAATGGCGAAGGGCGCAGCCCGCGGTTTCCGCGGATTGCGCCCTGGCAGGCAAACGCCACTATAGCAGTAACGGCCTGCGGGGGCCGTCGCGCTCGGCGTGGGACCCGAGCGAGCGCTGAAGCGCCAACCCCGGTCGACGCCGGCGCCGGTCAGTCGAGCGGCGACGAGCGCAGATCGGCGACCTGTTGCGGGGACACCGGCATGCCCTTGTTGCCCCACGACATACGGATGAACGTCACGACCGCCGCCACCTCCTGATTCGAGAGCGACTGTGCGAACGGCGGCATGCCGTAAGGGCGCGGGTTGCCCTCCGTGCTCGGCGGATAACCGCCGTTGAGCACCATGCGGATCGGATTCACGGCCGAATGCATCTGGATAGACTGATTGTTCGCAAGCGGCGGGAAGTTCGGCGGCATGCCGAGACCGTTGTCCGCGTGGCACTTGGCACACTGGTCATGGTAGATCTTCTGACCTTGCTGCAAGAGTTCGCCACCAAACGCTTCCGATGTCTCCATTTGCATCGTTTCGGGCGCTTCCTTCTTCTGCGGGATGGTCTTCAGGTACGTGGCCATCGCGTGGATGTCGTCATCCGAGAGATATTGCAGACTGTTGTGGATCACGTCCGCCATCGGGCCGAACACGGCGCCGCGCTCGGAAACGCCGGTCTTCAGGAGACTCGAGATGTCCCTGATGTCCCAGTCGCCGAGGCCGCCTTCGCTGCCCGTGAGCGACGGCGCGTACCAGTTCTGCAGCGGGATCAGACCGCCCGCGAAAGCCGCCGAGTTGACCGGACCGCCCATCGCGTTGATCGAGGTATGGCACATGCCGCAGTGGCCGAGGCCTTCCACGAGATACGCGCCGCGATTCCATTCGACCGATTTGGTCGGATCGGGCTTGTATTCGCCCTCGCGGAAGAACAGCGTGCGCCAGCCGATCAGCAGGTTGCGGTTGTTGAACGGGAACTTGAGTTCGTGCGGCCGGCTCGGCACGTTCACCGGCGGTACCGAGCGCAGATAGGCGAAGATCGCGTCCGAGTCGGCGCGCGTGACCCTGGTGTAGCTCGTGAACGGGAAGGCCGGATAGAGCAGGCTGCCGTCCTTCGAGCGACCCGTGTGCATGGCGCGGTAGAAGTCGTTGGCGCTCCACTTGCCGATGCCGTACTGGTCGTCGGGCGTGATGTTGGGCGTGTAGAGCGTGCCGAACGGCGTGGCCATCGGCAAGCCGCCCGCGAACATCTGGCCGCCGCGCACCGTGTGGCAGGCAATGCAGTCGCCGGCGCGGGCGAGGTATTCGCCCTTCTTGATGAGGTCGGCCTGGTCGGCGGGCGTCGCGGCCTGCACGGCGCCATTGCGCAGCCAGTCGGTGCCCGACCAGAGCACCGGTACGAGGGCCGCGGCGGCGGCCACGACGACGGCGGAAAGTGCGAACAGGGACTTTCGGTTCATATCGGCTGTCTCCCCCGGCGCCTTATTGCGGTTCGCTGCCGCAGGCAAGCGGCGTCTTCAGTGAGCCAGCGGGCGCCGGCACGGGGTTCTGCGGCGCGCTCTGCGTGGAGAGCCAGGCCGCGACCGCATTCACGTCATTGTCGGTGAGGCGCGTGGCGATCTCATGCATGCAGTCCGGTGCCTTCGCATGCCGCGAGCCCGAGCGCCAGGCGCCGATCTGCGCGCTGATATAGTCCGCATGCAAACCGACGAGGCCAGGAATGGCCGGCTCCATGCCCGTGAGCTTCGCGCCATGGCACGCCGCGCAGGCGGGCACCTGCTTGGCCGGATCGCCGTGCAGCACGATGGCCTGACCGCGCGCGAGCGTGTCACTGCCGACCGAAGGCTTCGCGGGCGGCGGATAGGGCGGTCGCTGCTGCGAGAAGTATGTCGCGATCTCGTGCAGGTAATCGTCGGAGAGATAGGTGACCAGATAATTCATCGGAGGGTACTTGCGGCGACCCTCGCGGAAGTTCATTAGCTGGTTGAACAGGTACTCGGCCGGTTTGCCCGCGAGACGCGGGAAGTAATCGTTGTCGGTGCCCTGGCCGTGCGTGCCGTGGCACGCGGTACAACCCTGCACGCGGGAAGCGATGGTGTCGGGGGCTTTGGGCTGTGGGGCTGACGCCGCCGTTTGGGCGTATGCAGCGCTGAGAACGCTGGTCGCCCCGAGCAAAAGTGCTGCTCCCAGAGGCGCGACGAGCGGAATGAGCGGTCGGAAGATACGTCTTGGGGACACGCGTAACTCCATCTTTATCGTGGACCTGACCAGGCTTCGAACGGCCCGGCTTGTAGGCTGCGCGCGATGAAAGCAGAAGACCCGTGCGCGCTGCGGCGACGCAGCAGATTCTAGCATCCGGGACTAATAGTGACCATTTGCCACATGCGCCACAAGCGTCTCGCGATGCCCTCGAGCCGCCGCGCGACGCGCTTGCGGCCGAGGGTCGCGGCGCCGGTTATGATTCTGCACCTGTTCGCCAATCGGTGACACGGGGTTGTCCCTCACCGGCGCCCCATCCGGCGAGCACCGGATGCCGTTCGCATGACTGAGGATGACGCTGCACGAGCGTGCTGCTTGGGTTCCCCTTCGTGACTCGATGCTCGTGCATTGAACTGGCGTTGACGGCGCATCGAATCGGCGACGTGCGTGCATCGAACCGCGCATCGAACCGCGCATTGAACCGCGCATTGAACCGCGCGTTGAACCGATTCATGCGGCAGCTATCGAAGCAGGCACCGCTGCGGGACGCGCGACGTGCTGCGCGCGCTGCGGCTGCTGTTTTCATGTTGTTTTCATGTTGTTTCCTTGCCACTCGTCTCGATGACTCCTATTGCACTTTCCCTATCGTTGCTGCAAGCCACCCGTTCCGCTTCGCGCGCCGTTCGCGCGAGCTTCACGCGGGAGGGCGAAGTCCGATGAACGCTGACTGGCTCTCGATCGGGCAGGTCGCCATGGCGGCCATCGTCAACATGGCCTATGCGTTCGCGCTAGGGTCGGCGTTCTATGGCGCCTGGCTCGACAAGGACGGCCGCACGCCGGTCGCACCCGCGCGCCTTGCATGGCTGCGCGCGCAACGCTCGTTGCGTGCCTCGGCGTTCGTGCTCGTGGTCGCGCTCGTCATGTGGATGCTTTACGAGAGCGCGGCGGTGAGCGGCGAATCGTTGCCCGGCGCGTTCGGCGTGGTGCGCACCGTGCTCTCGCAAACGCGCGTTGGCCACGCATGGTCCGTCGCGCTCGCGGGGGCGCTCGTGCTGTTCGGCTGCGCGTTCGCGACCGCCAGCGTGGCGCGCGATGGCGTGCTGTGGCTCGCGCTCGTCGCCATCGCTGCGGGTCGCGCGGGCCTCGGCCATGCCGCCGATGCCGGCCTCGCTTCGGCGGCGCTCGGGCTGCATACGCTGCACTTGCTCAGCGCCAGCGCGTGGAGCGGCATCGTCATGGCGGGCGGCCTCGCCGTGCTGCCGGCGCTCGGCGCTTCGACCGCGCGCGGCGTGCTGATCCGCACCGCGGGCCAGGTCTCGAACGTGGCGTTCTTCGCCGTGGGCTTCGTGATCGCGACGGGCGTGTTCGACGCGCTGCGCGGCAGCGGCGGTTCGATCGACGCCATCGTGAACAGCACGTGGGGTCGTGTGCTTCTCATCAAGGTGGCGCTCGTTCTGATCGCACTCGTGATGGGCGGCTTCAACCGGCTGGTGGCGATGCCGGAACTGCGGCGCTCCGCGTCGACGGCGGCGGCGCGCCGCTTCGTCAACGTGATCCATCTCGAAGCGATCGTCATGATCGGCGTGCTGGTGACGGCGGCCGTGCTCGCGCACAGCGTGCCGGGCTACGTGTTGCAGGGCTGAAATGTCGTCGCAGCGGCTTGCTCGTCGCTTCCTGGCAGCTTATTCGTAGCCGAGCCGGTGACTGAGGATCGGCGCGAAGAAGAGGGCGATGGCGCAGCCGGTGGCGTTGCCTTCGAGTCCCGCGAGCGCGGCAACCGATGAAGGATTCGCGATCAGTGCGACCAGTTGCGGCGCGCACCATAGCGCCGCGGCGCCAATCGCGGCGTACTCCACCCAGCCAATGCGCCAGCCGCGCGCGCAGGCGATGGCGCCGGCGAGCACGCGCAGAAAGCCGAAGAGGACGAGCGCGCCCACGGCGGCTTGTTCGCGGATCAGATAGTCGGGAAGCGACGCATCCATGGAAATCCCTTGCAACGCAGAGGTTGGGTTGCAGGGAAATCAGCAAGGAGCAGGCCAGTGGGAAGCGCCGGCCCGTGCAGGCTGCGTTCGCTGATGGCAGCGCCATGAGCGGCGCGGGTTTGCGTGAACTCGCTGTGTGTGCAAACGACATAGGCCGTTCGAGCGAATCGCAAGCGCGCGTGCAGGAGCACGCAAAGCCTCGGGAAACGTTACATCGCCGAAACGCGCGGAATTGACCGCGCCGCGTCACCGTGGCTGCCGCGCGTTTGGCGTTTCATCTGTGCATCACCATTCGGCGACGCTGCCGTCCTCGTGACGCCACACCGGATTGCGCCAGCGGTGCCCGGTTTTCGCCATCTCGCGCACTTTCTCTTCGTTCACCTCGATGCCGAGGCCCGGGCCCTGCGGAATCGACACGAAGCCGTCCTCGTACCTGAAAACCTCGGGATTCCTGATGTAGTCGAGCAGGTCGTTGCCCTTGTTGTAGTGAATGCCGAGGCTCTGTTCCTGGATGAACGCGTTGTAGCTCACCGCGTCGATCTGCAGGCAGGTGGCGAGCGCGATCGGACCGAGCGGGCAGTGCAGCGCGAGCGCGACGTCGTACGCCTCGGCCATCGCGGCGATCTTGCGGCACTCGGTGATGCCGCCCGCGTGCGAGGCGTCGGGCTGGATGATGTCGACGTAGCCGCCGGCGAGAATGTGCTTGAAGTCCCAGCGCGAGTAGAGGCGCTCACCAAGCGCGATCGGCGTGCTGGTCTGGTTGACGATGTCGCGCAGCGCCTCGACGTTCTCGGAAAGCACCGGCTCTTCGATGAACATCAGCTTGAACGGATCGAGTTCCTTCGCGAGCACCTTGGCCATCGGTTTGTGCACACGTCCATGGAAGTCCACGCCAATGCCGACGTTCGGGCCCACGGCTTCGCGCACAGCCGCGACGTTGTTGATGACGCCTTGTACCTTGTCGAACGTGTCGATGATCTGCAGCTCTTCGGAGCCGTTCATCTTCACGGCCTTGAAGCCGCGCTCGACCACGGCGCGCGCGTTGTTGGCGACGTCGCTCGGACGGTCGCCGCCGATCCACGAATACACCTTGATCTTGTCGCGCACCTGGCCGCCGAGCAGCGCATGCACGGGCACGCCATGGTGCTTGCCCAGGATGTCCCATAGCGCCTGGTCGACGCCTGCAATGGCGCTCATCGAGATCGGGCCGCCACGGTAGAAGCCCGCGCGGTACATCACCTGCCAATGGTCTTCGATGAGGAGCGGGTCCTTGCCGATCAGATAGTCGGCGAGTTCTTCGACGGCGGCTGCGACCGTGTGGGCGCGACCCTCGACGACCGGCTCGCCCCAGCCGACGATGCCCTCGTCCGTTTCGATCTTGAGAAAGAGCCAGCGCGGCGGAACGACGAAGGTTTCGAGCCTGGTGATTTTCATGCGGTGTCTCCTGTGCAGGGCGGTAGGGCGGCGCGGCGCACAACGCGCGCGGCACTGTTCAGGTGCACATACTACTGCAAAATTCGCCTTTAAGTGCTATTAATAGTATTATTTCGTGTCGATTCCCAGTATCTGGACTGGATTCGCACCGCCCATTCCTCGCGGAGAAAGCTGATTCAACGCGATCTGCATGGCACCGTGGCCTACGAACTCGGCAGCGCAATCCTGCGTGGCGACTATCCGCCCGCGACGGTGCTGCCGCGCGAGGCCGAACTGATGGAAACCTTCGATGTGAGCCGCACGGTGCTGCGCGAGGCGCTGCGCACGCTCACTTCGAAGGGGCTCGTGGAATCGCGCCCGCGCGTGGGCACCCGGGTGCGCGCGCGTGACGCCTGGAACCTGCTGGATGCCGACGTGCTCGACTGGTACGCGCGTGTGGCACCGCCGCTGGCCTTTGCGCTCAAGCTCCAGGAAATGCGCGAGATGATCGAGCCGTTCGCGGCGGGCCTGGCCGCCAGTGCGCACGATGCCGACGCGCTTGCGTCGCTCGCCAGCGCGCATGATGCGATGGCGCAGGCGCGCAATGTAGACGAATGGGTGCGCGCGGACCTGCGCTTTCATCTTGCCGTGCTCGGCGCTTGCCGCAATGAATTGCTGGTGCCGCTCGGTACGCTGATCGAGCGGACGCTGGAAGGCCAGTTGCGCGTGAACGCGAAGCGCGCGGAAGTCTTCAACGCGGCGTTGCCGGATCACACTGCCGTGTACGAGGCGATTGCTCGTCGCGACGCGCAGGCAGCGAGCCACGCGATGGCGGCGTTGTTGCAGGTGACGCGCGAGCGCATCGAGAGTTGAGCGTTTGTGCCAGATGGGTGTGCGCGCAACGAATCGCAAACGGGCGCCGCAAGTGAGGACGTGAAACGTGTCCCTGGCCTCCGATGCGGTCCGGAAGGATTCAGGGTTTACCCCAATCAAAACCTTCCAAGGCGAGGCCGTTACCAAGTCAATCGCCATGATGTCCGGGGTTCGTTCGGAATGAAGAAGCAAACGATTGCGCAATATCTGCGGCTGTCATTCCGTGTGCGCCGATTTCCGGGGGCGATATATGGCTCTTGTGTCAGGCGCGTCGATCGAGCCTGGCCTCAGGTTTTCGCGGTGCGGCAGAGCCTGCTCGGGCAACCGCTGCTAGATGGCCTGCCTGCGCGTGATCGTGAAAGCGGCGTCCAGGTCAGATCCGTGCCCCGCAGTTATGCGCCTGGGTCGATCTCTGTATCAGCCCGTTGAGGAACGCTAGACATGTTCGACGCCGAAATTGCTGCCAGACTGCTTAACCGGTGGAATCGCAATCGCGCACAACCAGAACGCCATTCGGCGCTTGCCGTCCTGCAGGAGGGCAATCTCCACTTCAAGCAGGGAAGCGGCGACGTCCGTGCCGCCGACCCTGCCGCGGACTGGCGCCTCAGCATTGAATGGCTCACGTTCTCCGACGGCTCTCATGCCTTGCGTGTCGCCGTCCCGAATGAGCAAGGCGATTGGTCGCCGTGGACCGCGACCGAGCCGATCGCAAAGCACGAATTGTGTGCATCGGCCGACAATGCCGATGTCGCTTAGCGTCCTGTTGCAGGATTTTCGTCGCAGCAAGCGGCCACGGGCTGCTCCTCTTCTTCGCAGTCGATTGGTAGTGCGTCTCACGTAGGACCACTAACTGCCGTTACAGCGACGCGATTTGGCATGAACAGACGCGATGTCATTGCCGGAAGATCGCGGCTGTGGAGTCAGGACCGCAGATTTGAAATTCGATGCTTTCGCAAAACACACAAGGAAGCGACCGTGAACATGGCGAAGACCGAGATCGAACAACTGGAGAGCGCGTTGAATGCGTTGGTGCACCGCCCGCAGCTCATCCGCTTTGACTATTGGGCGTCCAGGATAGAGGGTCTGCTGGAGCAGACTGGCCTGTCTCCACGAGATCGACAACGCCTGCACGCCCTGCGCGATTTGCTCGGTCTTGTGCCGCGTGAGTGTACCGTCGTATCGCCGTAGTGCCGGTCACGCAGTGCGCGTCGCGACCCAGGCGATACGCCGCAATCCACGCTACTCGAACGGCAAGCGGGCTGTTTGCATTGGCAAGCCGGCACGGCGACCTCATGGCGTGGAACTACGTGTGCGTGGGGTTGTGACCTGATTCGCACTTGAAGCGTCCCGAAAGACAAAAGGCCGCTGCCCTTGCGGGACAGCGGCCTTCTTACAACTGGTGGCGAATCAGGGATTCGAACCCCGGACCTGCGGATTATGATTCCGTCGCTCTAACCGACTGAGCTAATTCGCCGAAGAAGACGAATTATGGCGATACACCCGGAGGGTGTCAACCCCCTTCGCCATCTTTTTCAAACCGGCGCTTGCGGCCCGACCGGTCCCGCCTGCAAGCGCCTCCGCCAAACCATCAATCCTGCGCGTAAATATCCGAGTCCTTGGTTTCCTTCACGAACAGCATGCCGATCACGAAGGTCCCCAGTGCGATGACGATCGGATACCAGAGGCCCGAGTAGATATCGCCGCGTGCCGCCACGATCGCGAAGGCCGTCGCCGGCAGGAAGCCGCCGAACCAGCCGTTGCCGATGTGATAGGGCAGCGACATCGACGTGTAGCGGATGCGCGTCGGGAACATCTCGACCAGCATCGCCGCGATCGGCCCGTACACCATCGTCACGAAGATCACGAGGATCGTCAGCATCACCACGGTCATCGGCCAGTTGAGCTGCGACGGGTCGGCCTTGAGCGGATAACCCGCCGCCTTCAATGCAGCCGCAAGCGTCTTGTCGAACACCGCACCCGCCTCCTTCGCGCCGGGTGCACGGCCGTCGAACGTGTCGACGGTCGTGTCGCCCACCTTGATCTGCGCGAGCGTGCCCGCCGGGGCGGCCACGTTCTCGTAGTTCAGGCCGGCCTTGGAGAGCGCGCTCTTGGCGATGTCGCACGAGCTCGTGAACTTCGAGGTGCCCACCGGGTTGAACTGGAACGAGCACTCGGCCGGGTCCGCGATCACGACGATCGGCGCGCGCTGCGTGGCGGCTTCGAGCGCCGGGTTCGCGTAGTGCGTGATGGCCTTGAAGATCGGGAAGTAGGTGAGCGCCGCGATCAGGCAGCCGGCCATGATGATGGGCTTGCGGCCGATCTTGTCCGAGAGCGCGCCGAAGAACACGAAGAACGGCGTGCCGATCAGGAGCGCGAGCGCGATCAGGATGTTGGCGCTGGCGCCGTCCACCTTGAGCGTCTGCGTGAGGAAGAAGAGCGCATAGAACTGGCCCGTGTACCAGACCACGGCCTGGCCGGCCGTGACGCCGAAGAGGGCGAGCAGCACGACCTTGAGGTTCTTCCACTGGCCGAATGCTTCCGTGAGCGGGGCCTTCGAGACCTTGCCTTCGGCCTTGATGCGCTTGAACGCCGGCGATTCGTCGAGTTGCAGGCGAATCCACACCGAAACGGCGAGCAACAGGATCGATGCGACGAAGGGAATGCGCCAGGCCCACGCAGCAAACTGCTCTTCGCCGGTGAAGGTGCGCACACCGAGGATCACGAGCAGCGAGAGGAACAGGCCGAGCGTGGCCGTCGTCTGGATCCACGAGGTATAGAAGCCGCGGCGGCCGGCAGGCGCGTGCTCCGCGACGTAGGTCGCGGCACCGCCGTATTCGCCGCCGAGCGCGAGGCCCTGCAGAAGGCGCATGGCGATGAAGATCACCGGCGACGCAATGCCGATCGACGCGTAGCCAGGCAGGAAGCCCACCACGAAGGTCGAAAGGCCCATGATGACGATCGTGATGAGGAACGTGTGCTTGCGGCCCACGAGGTCGCCGAGCCGGCCGAACACGAGCGCGCCGAACGGGCGCACGGCAAAGCCGGCGGCAAAGCCGAGCAGCGTGAAGATGAAGCCGGCGGTCGGATTGACGCCGGAGAAGAAGCTCTTGCTGATGAAGGCCGCAAGCGATCCGGCCAGATAGAAGTCGTACCACTCGAACACGGTGCCGAGCGACGACGCGAAGATCACGCGTTTTTCGTCGCGGGTCATCGGCGCGTGCGAGACTTGTCCGCCAACGGTTGCCATAAATGTCTCCAGTATTTTGATATGCGTGTGGTCCGTCGGGCGGCGAAGTGCGGCACGCTGCCCGCAGCGGTCCTGCGGAGCATTATTGGAATGGAAACTTACTGGTTTCTGACGCGCGTAGGGGTTTGCTGGCAACGTGTCGGAATGGGGTTCGATCGCTCATCATCGCCTAATTACGCGGCAACTGCTCATAGTCGTGCGCCAACGTCTCCTAACATCGTCTTGCTGCGGCGGGCTGGACGCGTTGGGTAAGGGTAAGTCCCATCCCGGATTTCACAGTCGATTGGTCAGATTCGCCGCTCTGACGGCGAGCGCACGGCTCAAACCCGCCCGCGCAGCCGCAGCGTCACGCGCACGAGCGTCCCGGCGAGACGTGGCGATTCCTGATAGACATGGTCTTCGATCGCGAGCGTGCCGCCGTGCATCGTGGCGATCTCGCGCACGATCGCGAGCCCGAGCCCGCTGCCTTCGCCGTCGCGGCCGAGAATGCGGTAGAAGCGTTCGATCACGCGCTCGCGCTCGGCGGCCGGAATGCCCATGCCCGTATCTTCCACTTCGAGATGGACCACGCCCGCCGCGGGCTCGGGCCGCACGCGCACGGTGATGCGTCCGCCTGCTGGCGTGTAGCGGATCGCGTTGTCGATGAGATTCGAGAGCATCTCGCGCAACATCACGGGGTTGCCGTCCACTTCCACGCGCGTCGGCGCTTCATCGTCACCTCCGCCGTCTTCCCCGCCGTAGTCCTTTTCCGGGCCTTCGTAGCCGAGATCCATCTGCTTGGCGAGCGCCGGCTGCACCCAGTCGCGCACGGCGTGGCGCGCCACGTCCGCGACGTCGACCGGCGTGAAGATCTGCCCGGACATGCGGTTTTCCGCGCGGGCCAGCGCTAGCAGTTGCGTGACGAGCCGCGCGGCGTGCTCGGAGCTCGTCGCGATCTGCTCGAGCGAGCGGTGCACTTCGGCCGGCGCGTCCTGGCGCAAGGCAAGCTCGGCCTGGGTGCGCAGGCCCGCGAGCGGCGTCTTCATCTGATGCGCGGCGTCGGCGATGAAGCGCTTTTGCAGCTCCATGTTCTGTTCGAGCCGCGTGAGCAGATCGTTGAACGAGGTGACGAGCGGCTCGATCTCGGGCGGCGCGCGGCGCGCTTCGAGCGGCGAGAGGTCGTCGGGGCGGCGCATGCGGATGTTCGATTGCAGCGCGTGCAACGGCGCGAGACCGCGCGAGAGGCCGAACCACACCAGCAGGATCGCGAGCGGCAAGATCACGAACTGCGGCAGGATCACGCCCTTGATGATGTCGTTGGCGAGCTGGCGGCGCTTGTCGAGCGTCTCCGCGACCTGCACGAGCACGGGCTGATCTTGCGGACCGGCGGCGGCGAGGTGCCCCGGATCGACGGTCGTATAGGCGACGCGGATATCGATGCCGTGCAGCGTGTCGTCGCGGAACTCGACCACGCCCGGCGGCGGGCGGTCGTCGTCGTGCGGCAGCGGCATGTCCCGGTCGCCGCCCACCAGTTCGCCGCGCGTTCCGAGCACCTGGTAGTACACGCTGTCGACGTTGTCGGCGCGCAGGAAATCGCGCGTGGAGGCGGGCAATGTCAGCTCGGCCACGCCGTTCACGGGCTGGATCTGGCGGGCGAGCACATAGGCGTCGGTTTCGAGCGCACGGTCGAAGGGCCCGTTGGCGATGGATTTCGCGACGAGATACGTGACCGCGATGCTCATCGGCCAGAGCAGCAGCAGTGGCGCGAGCATCCAGTCGAGAATTTCGCCGAAGAGCGAGCGCGGGCGTGCCTCGGCGGCGGCTTCGGCTTCGTCGGGCGGGGCGAACGGATTGGCGTAGCGGGCGTCGCGTGCGTCGTCGTCGAGGGCGTCCGCGGCGGATGCGGACGCGCCCGACGGGTTCTCCGCGGCGACGCCTCGCGCGCCTTTGGGCGACGCGCCGCGCGCGATGGAGGGACGCCCGGCCATCGTCGCTCCCGCTTACTTGAAGTAGTGGCTGGCGGGCATCGCCGGCGGGGCGCCGGGGGCGCCGGCCTGCGCGTCCTTCGATTCCTTCGCCTCCTTTTCGAGGCAATAGCCGAGCCCGCGCACGGTCACGATGCGCACGCCGCCCGCTTCGAGTTTCTTGCGCAGCCGGTGCACGTAGACTTCGATCGCGTTGTTGCTGACCTCTTCGCCCCACTCGCACAGGTGATCGACGAGCTGTTCCTTCGAGACCAGCCGCCCTAGCCGCTGCAGCAGCACTTCGAGCACGCCCAGCTCGCGCGCCGACAGGTCGAGCACCAGGTCGTTGATGCGCGCAATGCGCCCCACCTGGTCGAACGAGAGCGCGCCGTGACGCACCACGGTCGGGCCGCCGCCCGCGCCGCGCCGCGTGAGCGCGCGCACGCGCGCTTCGAGCTCGTTGAGCGCGAACGGCTTGGCCATGTAGTCGTCGGCGCCGAGGTCGAGGCCTTTCACGCGCTCGTCCACGCTGTCTGCGGCCGTGAGGATCAGCACGGGCAGGTTGGAATTGCGCGCGCGCAAGCGGCGCAGCACTTCGAGGCCCGGCATTTTGGGCAGGCCGAGATCGAGGATCAAAAGGTCGAACGACTGCATCGACAGCGCCGTATCGGCGTCTACGCCGTTACGCACGTGATCGACGGCATAGCCCGATTGGCGGAGTGATCTCACGAGTCCGTCCGCGAGTATGCTGTCGTCTTCGGCAATGAGGATTCGCATGTTGCGCCAGCGTCGACTTCGAGGCCTTGAGCCTCGTAGCGCCCGCGCCGCGCCGCGTCCTTGAAGGCGCGGCCACGCGACGCGCGGCGGTCTCCGAAAATCGAGGTTCTGGTTAGCCGTAAAGACTTGCCAAAACCACTGTTTTTTTATACAGTGTCTGCGTTCGTGTGCATTAGCCCGAATGAGGCGTGCGCAATGAGGTGTGCACATGGTCACGAGACGCCGTTCATCATAGCAAAGGACGATTCATGGAAGATAGCAAGAAAGGCTCGGCTGGACTGACTGCTGAAAAGAGCAAGGCGCTGGCCGCCGCGCTCGCGCAGATCGAAAAGCAGTTCGGCAAGGGGTCGATCATGCGACTCGGCGACGGCGAGGCGGTCGAGGACATCCAGGTAGTCTCCACCGGCTCGCTCGGCCTCGACATCGCGCTCGGCGTGGGCGGCCTGCCGCGCGGCCGGGTGGTCGAGATCTACGGTCCGGAATCGTCGGGCAAGACCACGCTCACGCTCCAGGTGATCGCCGAACTGCAGAAGCTCGGCGGCACGGCAGCGTTCATCGACGCGGAACACGCGCTCGACGTGCAGTACGCCGCCAAGCTCGGCGTGAACGTGCCGGAACTGCTCATCTCGCAGCCGGACACGGGCGAGCAGGCGCTCGAAATCACCGACGCGCTCGTGCGCTCGGGCTCGATCGACATGATCGTGATCGACTCGGTCGCGGCGCTCGTGCCGAAGGCCGAAATCGAAGGTGAAATGGGCGACTCGCTGCCGGGTCTGCAGGCGCGTCTGATGTCGCAGGCACTGCGCAAGCTCACCGGCACGATCAAGAAGACGAACTGCATGGTGATCTTCATCAACCAGATCCGCATGAAGATCGGTGTGATGTTCGGCAACCCGGAAACCACCACGGGCGGCAACGCGCTCAAGTTCTACGCGTCGGTGCGTCTGGACATTCGCCGTATCGGCTCGATCAAGAAGAACGACGAGGTGATCGGCAGCGAAACGCGCGTGAAGGTCGTGAAGAACAAGGTCTCGCCGCCGTTCCGCGAAGCCGTGTTCGACATCCTCTATGGCGAAGGCATCTCGCGTCAGGGCGAAATCATCGACCTCGGCGTGCAGGCCAAGATCGTCGACAAGGCGGGTGCGTGGTACAGCTATAGCGGCGAGCGCATCGGCCAGGGCAAGGACAACGCGCGCGAATTCCTGCGCGAGAATCCGGACATTGCTCGCGAGATCGAAAACCGCATCCGTGAATCGCTCGGCGTCAACACGATGCCGGTCGGCGCCAATGATGGCGGCGAAGTCGAGATCGCCGACGAAGAATAAGCCCTCGTCACTAAGGCAAGCCGATGCGCAAGGGCGGGTCCGCTTCGATGCCGCCGTCTCGGGCGGCGTCCACGATGTCTTCCGAGCAGGCGAACTTGCGCACGGATTTGTCCGCGAGTTTGCCTGCGGATTCGCTGCGCGACCCACGCATGCGCTCTTCGAGCCGCGACGCCCAGGCGGGCGATCGCGGCTTTGCGCATTCTGGCGGGGACAATTCTTCGCCGGCCGATATCGGTGACGATGGCGGCGCGGTTTTCGAAGTGCCGTTCGAGGCGTTCTTCGGCGCGCAAGGTGAGGCTTCGCCGAACGCGAGGTCCGAACCGTCATCCAAAGCGGCGTCCGGCTCGCGATCCCGGCGGGCACCGATGGACGAGCCAGACGAGGCCACCACACCCCAAGCAGACACCTACGAGCGCAGCTCGACCACGCGCGCTGCACGAGCGCGCGCGCGCGACAAATCGCCCGCGGAAAAGCAGCGTCCCGAGCGCTCGCTCAAAGGCCGCGCGCTCGGCTATCTTTCGCGCCGCGAATACAGCCGTGCCGAACTCTCGCGCAAGCTCATGCCGTACACCGACGACGCCGACGCGCTCGAGGCGCTGCTCGATTCGCTCGAACGCGAGGGCTGGCTCTCCGATGCCCGCTTTGCCGAAAGCGTCGTGCACCGGCGCGCGGCGCGCGTGGGGGCAGGACGCATCGTCAGCGAACTGAAGCGCCACGCCGTGGGCGACGCGCTCATCGAAGAGGTGAGCACGCATTTGCGCGAGACCGAACTCGTGCGCGCCCGCGCCGTCTGGCAGAAGAAGTATGGTCAGTTGCCCGAAACGCCGGCTGAGCGCGCGCGCCAGGCGCGCTTTCTCGCGGCGCGCGGCTTCTCGATGTCGATCATCGGCAAGATCCTCAAGGGTCTCGAGGAAGACGGCTCCGGCAATTGAGCCGGTCGTCCCGAAAACCGGCGCGCGCAAACCCGCGCCGGGCCTGTGAGCCGGCCCTTTGTATCCGCGGCTGTCCCAAATACCCGGTATGTTAAAATCGCGAGGTTTTCCCATCCGGTCTTACCTTTAGCATGCCGCTTTCCCCGCCCGTGCCCCGCCAGTTGCGCCATCAGCGCGCCATCCGGGCGGTTGCCTATGAGCGCGAAGACGGCCTGTGGGACATCGACGCGTGCCTGACCGACCACAAGCCACGCGACGTGCCGCTCGCCGCCGGTGTCCGGCCCAACGGTTTGCCGATCCATGAACTCTGGCTGCGCATTACGATCGATCGCAAGCTCAACGTCGTCGACGCCCAGGCGTCGTCCGACTGGGTGCCTTATGACGGTCAGTGCCAGAACGCTAACCCCGCCTATCGGGCCCTCATCGGGCTCAATCTCCTCCAGAACTTCCGCCGCGAAGCGGGCCGGCTCGTCGCCGGCACGGCTGGCTGCACGCATCTCACAGAAATGTTGGGCGTACTGCCGACCGTCGCGATCCAGGCGTTCGTCGGAGAGGTGTGGGACACATCGAATGGCTCGCCGGGCGAAGAGCCCGGACCGGAACTCGGCAAGACCGCCGGAGGCAACGAGGCCGCCGGCGAGAAGCCGCCTTTCCAGCTTGGCCGCTGCCACGCGCTGCGGTTGGACTCAGAGGCGGTGAAGCAGTTTTATCCGCGCTGGTATGGCTATGTGCCGCGTTCCATAGAGCGCGGCGCGGACGTCGCCGGCGTGCGCGACGACAGCAGCCCGGGCCGAGAGGGCAGGGCCGGCGCCGTCACGCATGAATAACAACAGCGGAATCGAAGTTCACTCCAACTCTCAGACTGAAGGAATCACGCATGAAGATTCACGAGTACCAGGGTAAGGAAATCCTGCGGAAATTCGGAGTCGCGGTCCCGCGCGGCATCCCGGTGTTTTCGGTGGATGACGCGGTCAAGGCCGCTGAAGAGCTGGGCGGTCCGGTTTGGGTCGTCAAGGCACAGATCCACGCGGGTGGCCGCGGCAAGGGCGGCGGCGTGAAGGTTGCCAAGTCGCTCGAGCAGGTGCGCGAGTACGCGAACCAGATCCTCGGCATGCAGCTCGTCACGCACCAGACCGGTCCGGAAGGCCAGAAGGTCAACCGCCTGCTGATCGAAGAAGGCGCCGACATCAAGCAAGAACTGTATGTCAGCCTCGTCGTCGATCGCGTGTCGCAAAAGGTCGTTCTGATGGGTTCGAGCGAAGGCGGCATGGACATCGAAGAAGTCGCCGAAAAGCACCCGGAACTGATCCACAAGGTCATCGTCGAGCCGTCGACGGGTCTGCTCGACGCGCAGGCCGACGACCTCGCCGCGAAAATCGGCGTGCCCGCTGCTTCGATTCCGCAAGCGCGCGACATCCTGAAGGGTCTGTACAAGGCGTTCTGGGAAACCGATGCGTCGCTGGCCGAAATCAACCCGCTGAACGTCTCCAGCAACGGCACCGTGACGGCGCTCGACGCGAAGTTCAACTTCGATTCGAACGCGCTTGCACGCCACCCCGAAATCGTGGCTTACCGCGATCTGGACGAAGAAGATCCGGCTGAAATCGAAGCCTCGAAGTTCGACCTCGCTTACATCTCGCTCGACGGCAACATCGGCTGTCTCGTGAACGGCGCAGGCCTCGCGATGGCGACGATGGACACCATCAAGCTGTTCGGCGGCGAGCCGGCCAACTTCCTCGACGTCGGCGGCGGTGCCACGACCGAGAAGGTGACCGAAGCGTTCAAGCTCATGCTCAAGAACCCGGGCCTGAAGGCGATCCTCGTGAACATCTTCGGCGGCATCATGCGCTGCGACGTGATCGCGGAAGGCGTGATCGCCGGTTCGAAGGCCGTGAACCTGAACGTGCCGCTCGTCGTGCGCATGAAGGGCACGAACGAGGACCTCGGCAAGAAGATGCTGGCCGAATCGGGCCTGCCGATCATCTCGGCAGACAGCATGGAAGAGGCCGCGCAGAAGGTCGTCGCGGCTGCCGAAGGCAAGTAATTTTCACCGGATACGAATGGCGTAGTGTTCGGCGCGAACTCCGCATCCGTGCGGGCGACGCGACGAATTGCGCCAAACGAACAGAGGTCAATACATGTCGATTCTGATCAACAAAGACACCAAGGTCATCACGCAGGGCATCACCGGCAAGACCGGTCAGTTCCACACCCGCGCCTGCCGTGAGTACGCCAACGGCCGCGAAGCGTTCGTCGCGGGCGTGAACCCGAAGAAGGCCGGCGAGGACTTCGAGGGCATTCCCATCTACGCGAACGTGCGTGAAGCGAAGGAAGCCACCGGCGCGACCGTTTCGGTCATCTACGTGCCGCCCGCAGGCGCAGCCGCTGCGATCTGGGAAGCCGTCGAGGCCGACCTCGATCTCGCAATCTGCATCACGGAAGGCATTCCCGTGCGCGACATGATCGAAGTCAAGGACCGTATGCGCCGCGAAGGCCGCAAGACGCTGCTGCTCGGCCCGAACTGCCCCGGCACGATCACGCCGGACGAGCTGAAGATCGGCATCATGCCGGGTCACATCCACCGCAAGGGCCGCATCGGTGTCGTGTCGCGCTCGGGCACGCTGACGTATGAAGCCGTGGCCCAGCTCACCGCGCTCGGCCTCGGCCAGTCGTCGGCAGTCGGTATCGGCGGCGACCCGATCAACGGTCTGAAGCACATCGACGTCATGAAGATGTTCAACGACGATCCGGATACGGACGCCGTGATCATGATCGGCGAGATCGGCGGTCCGGACGAAGCGAACGCCGCTTACTGGATCAAGGACAACATGAAGAAGCCGGTGGTCGGCTTCATCGCGGGCGTCACGGCGCCTCCGGGCAAGCGCATGGGCCACGCCGGCGCGCTGATCTCGGGCGGTGCGGACACGGCCGACGCGAAGCTGGAAATCATGGACGGCTGCGGCATCAAGGTGACGCGCAACCCGTCGGAAATGGGCCGTCTGCTGAAGTCGGTGCTGTAAATCCAGATTCGCGGGCGCTCGCGCGTCATGAATGCGCGAGCAGCCAGCGATTTTTGATATCCTTGCGGAATCCTTTCACGAGGTTTCCGGGCAAAAGCGAGGGAGCCAGTCATGGCTTCCTCGCTTTTTTATTTGGCTCGCCGCGTGAACCGCCAATCCTGAGTCACTTCTGAGTCTCCCGTTTTCATGTTCGAGTTTTTCGCGTCGCTCCACTGGGGCGCAGTCATCCAGATCATCGTCATCGACATCCTGCTCGGCGGCGACAACGCCGTGGTGATCGCGCTCGCCTGCCGCGACCTGCCTTCGCAGCAGCGCTTGCGCGGCATCCTCTGGGGCACCGCGGGCGCAATCGCGCTGCGTGTCGTGCTGATCGCCTTCGCGGTGATGCTGCTCAACGTGCCGTTCCTGAAGTTCACGGGCGGACTGCTGCTGCTGTGGATCGGCGTGCGGCTGCTTGCGCCCAGTCATATCGAGCACGCCAATGTGAAGCCCGCCGACAAGCTGATCGGGGCGATCAAGACGATCATCGTCGCCGACGCGGTGATGAGCCTCGACAACGTGGTGGCGATTGCGGGCGCAGCCGAAGCCGCCGATCCTCGCCATCGCATCGCGCTCGTGATCTTCGGGCTGCTGGTGAGCATTCCGCTCATTGTGTGGGGCAGCCAGCTCGTGCTGAAGCTGCTCGACCGCTATCCCGTGATCGTGACGTTCGGCGCGGCGCTGCTCGGCTGGATCGCGGGTGGGCTCATCGTCAACGATCCCGCCGGCGACCGCTGGCCGCTGCTCGATACGCCGGTGGCGGAGTACGGCATCTGCGTGGCGGGGGCGGTGTTCGTCGTCGGGCTCGGCTCCTGGCTCAGGCGCCGCAACGCGCGGCGCGCACAAACTTAAGGGCATTCAATCGCACTGGGGCGCAGTCGCCCGCGCTGTCGCTGCATCCAGGCCACTGGTCCTGTTCGTTTGGCCTCGGCCATCCGGTCGACTGCCCGATGAGCGTGGCCGTCGATACGATCAAGACGCCTGACCACGACTGTGGCCGGGCGTTTCTTGTTTCAGGAGCCCTGAAGATGATCGTATCCGTACCTGCCTTGACCCGCTTGGCAAGTAGCGACGCGCACGCCATGAGCGCGCGCGATGGCCCCTTCGCGCGTTTTGCGAGACTGGCGTGCCTCGCTTCGCGCTGGACCGCGCGCGGTTTCACGCTGATCGAACTGATGATCGTGCTTGCGATCGTCGGCGTGATCGCCGCCTACGCGATTCCCGCGTACCAGGACTACCTTGCGCGCAGCCGCGTGGGCGAGGGCCTTTCGCTCGCGGCTTCGGCGCGGCTCGCCGTGGCGGAGAACGCCGCGAGCGGCAACGAATTTAGCGCGGGCTATGCGGTGCCCCCCGCGACGCGCAACGTGGATTCCCTGCACATCGACGACACGACCGGGCAGATCACGGTCGCGTTCACATCGCGCGTGGCGCCCGCGGGCAGCAACACGATCGTGCTCGTGCCCTCGGTGCCCGACAACACCGATCAGCCCACCGCGCGCGTCGCGCTCGCGAAGGGCAGCGCGCAGGGCGGCACGCTCACGTGGGAGTGCTTCGCAGCCGGCAAGACGGCTTCGTCGCTGGGGCCGCCCGGCTCGGGCCCATCGCCCGTGAACGCCGCAACGCTGGCCGGCAATCTCGCGCCGCCGGACTGTCGCGCGTAGGCCTCGCGCTTCGATGCTCTGGCAACGATGGGCCCGCTGCGCGTGAAGCATGCGCAGCGGACACGTCGCTGGCGCGAGCCGGCAATGTCACTGTTCGCGCAGTTCATGCGGGTGCGACCGGGCAGCAGCCGCGCATGCTGAGCCGGCAGTACCGGGCCGCACCCGCACAGCGGGGGAAAAGTTTTGTATAGTGCCCCGTTGCTGACGCCTGCCGCCTAGTCCATGCCTTCCAAATTTGCGCGTTACCTTACGTTCGTCTTGCTGGCCCTCGCGTTGACGCTGCCTTATGCCGTCGTCAACCACACCTATCCGATTCCCACGTTCTATGCGGAATTCGTTGCGCTGACACTTTATGTGCTGGTCGCCGCAGCGACGCTGATGCTCGTTCGCCCGGCGCGCTCGGGCGGCGGTTTCGCGTCGCCCACGGTTGCGCTGGTGCCGCTTTTCTTCGGCCTGCTGCTGATCGTCCAGACCTTCGCGCTGCCGCTCGCCGAGCCGTCGATGAACTGGCTGGGCGCGGGCTACCTGCTCGCCGCCTTTCTGGCGACGCACGCGGGTTACACCATCTCTCGCGCGCGCCTCATGCAGTCGGCGCTCGTGTGGGGCGCGTTCGCGTTGCAGATCGGGGGGCTCTTCGCCGTGTTCAGCCAGGTGATCCAGCTCTTTCACCTGGAAACGAAAGTCACGCCGCTCGTGGTCGCGTACAACATCACGGTCGATCGGCGGCCGTTCGGCAACATGGCGCAGGCCAATCACCTCGCGTCGTATATCGCTTTCGCCATGGCCGGCGCGATGTACCTCGTGCAGACGCGCCGCCTGAACCCCTTGCTCTGGGGCGTGCTGACCGCGATCTATTCGGGCGGCCTCGCGCTCACGGTGTCGCGCGGGCCGTGGCTGCAGATGGGGGTGATCTTCGTCGCGGGGCTGTGGATCGCGCTGACGGGCTGCCGCACTGAAGCGGGCGAGGGGCGCGGCGCGAGTGCCGACGGACTCGCGTCCGCGGCGCTCTCGGGCCGCAAGGCGGCCGGCTTGCGCGCCTGGCTCATTCCGGTCCTGCTGTTGGTGCTCTTCTTCGGCATGAATGCGTTCGTGCGGTGGGCCAACATTCGCTACAACCTCGACCTGGCCCAGTCGGCCGCCGAACGCATGAAGGACGCCAGCCAGATCGCGCCACGACTCGCGCTGTGGCGCTACGGCTGGACGATGTTCAAGTCGCATCCTGTGCTAGGCGTCGGCTGGGGCGATTTCCCGGTGCATCAATTCGAGCTCGTGCGCTCGCTGGGCGGCGTCGAGATCGCCAACAACGCGCACGACATCTTCCTCGACCTGCTAGCCAAGACCGGCCTCGTGGGGCTCGGCATCGTCGTGATCGGGCTCGTCACCTGGTTCGTGCGGGCGCTGCGCGTGCCGCATACCGCCGAGCGCGTGTTCGGCTTCATGCTGATCGGCGTGCTCGTCATGCACGCGCTCGTCGAATATCCGCAGCAGTACATGTTCTTCCTGCTGCCCGCGATGTTCGTGTTCGGCCTGCTGGAGACGAAGCCGCTCTCCGTCGTGCCGCCGCGCGTGGCGCTCGGCGTGTATGCGGTGGTCGTGTTCGGCGCCATTGCGGCGCTGTACCCGGTGCTGCGCGACTATAACCGCGCGGAGGTGCTGTACTACGGCCAGCATCCGGCGCGCGATTATGGCGCCGATCCGTCGCGTCTGTTCGGCGCCTGGGGCGACTACGGCATGGCTACGCTGTTGCCGATGAACGCCGCGAGTCTTTCGAGCAAGCTCTACGCGCATCAGCGCGCCATTGCGCTGCTGCCCGGCGAGACGGTGCTGCGCCGCTATGCGGTCTTGCAGGCGCTGGATGGCGACACGGTGGGTGCATTCGATACGGTGGAGCGCCTGCGCATTTTCGCCACCGAGTTGCACGACTGGCCGACGCAGCTTGCTTCGCTCTACGGACTGCTCGACGAGCAGGACACGCTCAAGGACTTCAAGGCGCAACTGGTGAAGAAGTACGGCGTTCCGCCGAAAGCGGCCGAGCCCGACGACGAGGACGATTCGGAGGACTGAGTCTCGCGGCCTGTCTACAAAGCGGCGGTGATTCGGCGGCTTGCCGCGATCAAAGCTCGGAGTATTTCGCGGCGCTGCCCTTCGCTTTCTCGACCGGATAGCGCCGCGCGTTCAGCGCGAGCTTCTCTGCCGCCGCATCGACGAGACTGAATCCCGCCGTGTTGGCGACCAGCATGAGATAGATGAACACATCGGCGCACTCGTGCCGGAGGTTCTTCAATTGCTCGGGGTCGGCGAGCAAGGCTTCGATCTCGGCATCGTTCTTCCACTGCACGGTTTCCAGCAGCTCGCCGGCCTCGATGCTCGTAGAGACGATCAGATTGCGCAGCGTGTGAAACTGCTTCCAGTCGCGCGCGTCGCGGAAGGCCAGCACCTGCTCGAGCAGCTCGTCGATCGTCATAGCCCTATCCTCGATGGAGCCCGTGGGCTCAACGCTCAGCCACCCAATCCCCCGACTTCCCGCCGTGCTTCTCCAGCACGCGCACATCGGTGATCGTCATGCCGCGGTCCACGGCCTTGCACATGTCGTAGACCGTCAGCAGACCGACCTGCACGGCGGTCAGCGCTTCCATCTCCACGCCTGTGCGGCCGAGCGTCTCCACCTGCGCGGTGCAGTGCACGCCCGGCAGCGCTTCGTCGAGCGTGAAGTCCACCTTCACGCGCGTGATCGCGAGCGGGTGGCAAAGCGGAATCAGGTCCGACGTGCGCTTCGCGCCCTGGATCGCCGCGATGCGCGCGACGCCGATCACGTCGCCTTTCTTTGCGTGGCCGTCGCGGATCAGCGCGAAGGTCTCCGGCAGCATGCGAATCGTGCCGCTCGCTAGCGCGATGCGCTTCGTCTCGGCCTTGCCGCCGACGTCGACCATGTGGGCGTCGCCGGCTGCGTCAAAATGCGTGAGTTCGGGCATGGTGGGTTCTTCCTCGAGGGGTGCCTATCTTATCAGCGCGGCGTGCGGCGGCAGGCGGGCTACAATCGACCGGTCGGCGCAGGCGGCGCGCACCGGATTCGCCGCCGCGCCCGTGCCCGCGTTCTCCGATCCTGTCATCAATGCGTCTGAAACGGCTGCTTGCTGCGTGGTTGTGCGCGTCGCTCGCGGTTCACCCGCAAGCGTACGCGCAGGCGTCGAATGGCGCCGTGCTCAGTCTCGGCTCGGGCCCGGCTGCGACCGCCGGCGCGACCTCGACAACGGCAGCGCCAGCAACGGCCCACAAGTCCGTCACCGCCGCATCGGGCCATGCGCCGGACGCATCCACTGCGCCCGTTACCGCGGCGCCCGCGCTCGTCAACGGCCCGCTCGACGACTCGGCGGACCCCGTGGTCCCCGCCTCGATCGCGCAGGGCGTGTTCGGCACCTATGGCGGCGCGCAGAGCCGCTTCGCGGCCCAGAGCCAGTCCGGTCCGCTTTACCCGGGCAGCAATGCCAGTGTGCGCGCCCCCACCTGGGTGCCGCAACTGCCCGACCTCGGCGATGGCTCCGGCGGCGCGCTCACGCCGCAGGCCGAGCGCCGCATCGGCGAGCGCGTGATGCGCGAAATTCGGCGCGACCCCGACTATATCGGCGACTGGCTCGTGCTCGATTATCTCGACTCGGTCGCCGCGCGCCTCGCGGCCGCGGCGAGCGCACAGTTCATCGGCGGCTATCGGCCCGACTTCGAGATCTTCGCGATCCGCGATGGCCAGATCAACGCGTTTTCGCTGCCCGGCGGGTTTATCGGCGTCAACACGGGCCTGATCGTCGCCACGCAAACGGAATCCGAACTCGCCTCCGTGATCGGTCACGAGATGGGCCACGTGTTGCAGCGGCACATCGCGCGCATGCTTTCGCAAAACGTGCGCACCGGCCTCGCTGCGCTCGCGGGCGTACTGTTCGGCATTCTCGCGGGCGTGCTCGCGCACAGCGGCGACCTCGGCAGCGCGATTGCACTGGGCAGCCAGGCCTACGCGGTGGATACCCAGTTGCGCTTCTCGCGCGCCGCCGAGCATGAAGCCGATCGCGTGGGTTTCAAGCTGCTGACGGGCGCGGGCTACGACTCATGGGGCATGGTGGCGTTTTTCGAACGGCTCGAGCGCGACTCGATGGGCGACACAGGCGTGCCGGCGTACGCGCGCACGCATCCGCTCACCGGCGAGCGCATCGCCGACATGCAGGACCGCGCCCGCCGCGCCGACTACCGTCAGCCGCACCAGGCGCCCGAGTATGGCTTCGTGCGCGCACGCGTGCGCGTGCTTCAGAACCGCACGCGTGGCGACTACATCGACGAGGTTTCGCGTCTGCGTTCGGAGCTCGAAGACCGCACGGCGCTCAACGTCGCCGCGAACTGGTATGGCATTGCGTACGCGCAGATGCTGCTCGAGCGCTACGCAGACGCCACGGCCTCGCTCGCGAACTCGCGCGCCGCGTTCGCGCAGTTCGAGGCCGCGGATGGCGGCAAGACACGAAACTCGCCGAGTCTCGATGTGCTCGCCATCGAGATTGCGCGGCGCTCGGGCCGCACCGACGACGCCGTGCGGCTAGGTGAGGCCGCGCACAAGGCTTGGCCCGCTTCGCACGCGGCCACCGATTCGCTGATGCAGGCGCTGCTTTCGGCGCACCGGTTCAAGGATGCGCAGGCGCTCGCGCGCAGCGAGACGGAAGCCGAGCCGCAGCAAGGCGCGTGGTGGCTTTATCTCGCGCAGGCGAGCGCGGGGCTCGGCGACACGCTTACGCAACATCGCGCGATGGCGGAAAAGCTCGCGCTAGACGGCGCGTGGCCCTCGGCCATACGCCAGCTCAAGGAGGCGCGCGACATGAAATCGGTGGGCTACTACGACCTGTCGACCATCGATGCGCGCCTGCACGACTTCGAAGCGCGCTACAAGCAGGAGCGCGAGGACGCGAAGGACGAGGGCCGCGGCTGAGGCGCCTGGCCTTCGCGCTCGGGCGACGGGTCGTCGGCGTGCGCGGCGCCTTGCGCTTCGCGTTCCGCGAGCGCCGGGCTCGGCACGAAGGCAAAGCGCGCGGACACGTCGGCGCGCTTGATCGGCTGCAGCGGCAGCGCCGCGTCGGCGCGCCAGTGGAACGTGCCGCTGTGGGCGTCGTCGGCGAGCGTCGCGTGGTCGGAGAACAGATCCAGGTCGTGATCGTGCAGCAACGCGGCGCGCGGCGGCGTGCCGCCATCGGCGAAGATCACGCTGCCCGCTTCGTCGAGATAGGCGGCCACGGGCTCGAAAGGCTGGCCGGCCTGGTCGGTGAGCGTCAGCGCGCCCTCGCCACCGTAGTGGCCGGCCGCGAGACGGGCGATCCACGGCGTGTATTCGAGTTCGACGTACACGCGCTGCGGCCCGTTCTGGAAGTACCACTGCCCCTGTTCATCGCGCTCGTAGTTGCGGTTGATGAAGCCGAGCAGGGCTTCGTGGCGGATCGCGGTGCCGGGCGCGTTCTGCGCCTGGGCGGCCTCGTCGCGCATGCGCCAGTTGCCGCGCGCGTCGAGCAGCAGCCAGCCCGTGCAATGCGGGACGTTGGGCCAGCGCGCGAGCGCCTGTTTGACGATGTCATCCATGAGAGACGAAAGACGAGAGATAAGCGAACACGCGCTGCGCGAGCCAGTCGCTGCGGCCGGGGAACGGGCCCGTCATGAAGCCGACGTGGCCGCCGTGTTCGGGCTGGTCGAGCTCGACTGCGGCGCTCACTTCGTGGCGCGCGGGCAGCACGCGATCGGGCAGGAACGGATCGTTGCGCGCGTTCAGAACGAGCGTGGGGACGACGATCTCGCCGAGCTTCGGACGGATCGTCGCCTGGGTGTAGTAGTCGTGGGTGTTGCGAAAGCCGTGCAGGGGCGCGGTCACGACGTTGTCGAATTCGTACATCGTGCGGCTGGCTAGCACGCGCTGCGCGTCGAAGAGGCCGGGGTACTGTTCGAGCTTCTGGAGCGCCTTGACCTTCAGCGTCTTCAGGAAGCTGCGCGTGTAGACCATGCCGAAGCCTTGCGCGAGCATCTCGCCGCCCGCGTGCACGTCGAGCGGCGCCGAGATCGCTGCGGCGGCCGCGACGATCGCGGCATCTTCGCGGCGCTGCGCGAGCCAGTGCAGGAGCACGTTGCCGCCGAGCGACACCCCCGCGACGACGAGCGGCCCCGCGTGGCGGGCGGCGAAGCGGCGCAGGACCCAGTCGGCCTCGTCGGAATCGGCGAGATGGTAAAAGCGCGGCAGCAGATTCAACGGCCCGCTGCAACTGCGAAAGTGCGGAATCGCCGCGTGCCAGCCGCGCGCGTGCGCGGCCGCGGCGAGCGCGCGCGCGTAGTGCGAGCCCGAGCCGCCTTCCAGGCCGTGGAACAGGATGAAAAGCGGTGCGTCGTGCGAACCCGGGCCGGTCCTTTTGCCGTCAACCCAGTCAACGTCGATGAAATCGCCATCGGGCGTGTCCCAGCGCTCGCGACGGTAGGCGGGCGCGGGCAGGCGCGAGAAGAGCGCCGGCACGATGGTCTGGATATGTGCGCCGGGCAGCCAGAAGGGCGCACGGTAGCGGGAGTCGTAGCTGGCGCCGAGCACGGCAGCCTGGGCCTCGAGCGCGGCGGCGACGCGGGCTGCCTCGCTGGGCTTGCTGGTGTCGTCGGTCGTGCTCATGACTGCCCCCTGCTTGCGCTCGTCTGTCAGTGCAGCGCGCCCTGGCCGTGGCGCAATCTGGCCGAAAACTGGGTGGCTGCGTCGTCCGGCATGCGGCTCGCGTGAATGTGCGCGATGCGCCACTCGCCGCGCTCGTGAACCATCACGTAGGTCGTGAAGACCATGGCGGGAATCGCGCGGGGATCGACCGGGCGGTGCGCCTCCACGATCGCGTAGACCACGGTGCCGAGGCTGTCGTACACACGGATGTCGAGCGGCTCGATCGACACGGGCGCCGCTTCGAGCTGCGCGGAGAGGCCCGCGCGGATGTTCGGCAGGCCATGCAGATGCGCGCCTTCCGCCGTGATGCAGCTCACGAATTCTTCATCGATCCACAGACCCATCAAGCTGTCGATGTTGACTTCCGCGACGGCCTGGTAGTACGTGTTGAGGGTGTCCGCGGCGGCTTCGAAGATGTGGGCAAAACGTGGCATGGCTCGTTAGTCTGGTGTGCTCAGAGTTGCACTCGGCGTGTACCTGGGCGCGGGTTGGCGATTGATCGGTTGCGTCGGCTCATGTGCCGATCGCGGCGTTTCGCGCGTTTGCCGGCCGCGCGCGCCGCATTCCGGCGGGCGGCGCCGTTGCAACGAGACGCCGCCTTTGCCGCGAGCATGCCGCCCTCGCGAGACAGGCCTGTGACGTCGTGCTCCGATGCGGCGCTTTGGTCTCTCTCTCGTGCTTCTATTGGGCGCGCGCAACGCGCGTGGCGTCCGTTGCGTGGCGCACATCCACTCGCGTGCGCCATGGCTTCGGCGTTGGGTGGCGCACCGCCACCCAACGCCGCCTGGAGCTTGCTATCGCTGCCCGAGCAGCATGCCGCGCAGATCGCCGAAAACCTGCTCCGGACTCAGTTCGCGCAGGCAGTTCAGATGCCCGAGCGGACACTCGCGCGCAAAGCAGGGACTACATTCGAGATGCAGCCATTGTACCTTTGCAAGCTCGGACAAGGGCGGCGTGTGGCGCGGATCCGTCGATCCGTAGAGCGCGACGAGCGGACGGCGCAGCGCGGCCGCCACGTGCATCAGGCCCGAATCGTTGGTGACCACGGCGTTCGCGCGCGAGATCAGCGCGCACGCTTCGCCGAGCGCCGTCTGCCCGCACAGGTTGCGTACGTTCGGCGCACGGTCGGCGATGGCCTGGGCGAGCGGGGCGTCCTTCGGCGAGCCTAGCGCGACGATCTGCGTGTACGGGAACGACTGGCCCACCATCTTCGCGAGCGCCGCGAAATGCTCGGGCGGCCAGCGCTTGGCGGGGCCGTATTCGGCGCCGGGGCAGAACACGAGCAGCGGCACGCGCGTATCGAGGTTGAAGCGCGCCGAGACGCGCGAGGCCTCGTTCGGGTCCGACTCGAGGCGCGGCATCGGCAGATCGTCGGGCACGGTGGCGCCCGGCGCGTAAGCGAGCGCGGCGTAGTGCCCGACCATCGGTGGCCGCTCGTTCTTCGGGGGATTCGCGTGGCGCACGTTCAGCAGGCCGTAGCGGTTCTCCCCCGTGTAGCCAATGCGCAGCGGCACGTTGGCGAGCCACGGAATCAGCGCGGACTTGAGCGAATTGGGCAGCACATAGGCGGCGTCGTAGCGCTCGGCACGCAGATCGCCGGCCAGTTGCCAGCGGCGCAGCAACTGCAGCTTGCCGTGGCCGAGGTCGGTGGCGTAGACGTCGCGGATCTCGGGCATGCGCTCGAGCACGGGCGCAACCCAGGTCGGCGCGAGCGCATCGATCTGAATGCGGGGGTGCAGTTTAACGAGCCGCGATAAAAGCGGCTGCGCCATCAGTGCGTCACCGATCCAGTTCGGTGCGATTACCAGCGCGCGGCGCATCGGGAGTCAGGGTCCGGAGAGGGTAAAGGTTGCACGCGGCTTCCCGCTTCGGGGCGGCGCGCGAAACACGGTTATGAATTCGACGAAGCGTTTGCGTGACGTCCCGCCGGCGTGCCGGTGGGCGAAAGCGCAACGGCGTATGGCTTCGTGGCGATGTGCGCACGACCCGCAGCGCACCGCCGTCTTGCTGGCGGCACGCTGCGGGCAGTGATGCATGGGGAATGCCGGGCGAGCGCGATGCTTTCACTCGGCGGCACGCGCTCACGGACGACAATGCCAACGCGCCGTTCGGGCGCGATCGGCACGTTTGGGCGCAACGCGTCAGTGGCCGTGGACGACCTCGCCCTCGCGCAGCTTGTAACGCGTGCTGCAGTATGGGCACTTCGCTTCGCCGTGCGTCACGTCGAGGAACACGCGCGGATGGTTGCTCCAGCGCGGCATCGACGGGTTCGGGCAGTAAGCGGGCAGATCCTTGGCCGAAAGTTCGACCAGCGGCATTTCCTTGATTTCGCTCATGAGGACGATTCTCTGTGTAGCTGTGGGGGCAAGCGTTCGCTGCTTAGACCTTCGCGAGCCAGCTTGCGTATTTTTCGCTCTTGCCCGAGACCACGTCGAAGAAGGCCGATTGCAGCTTCTCCGTGATCGGGCCGCGCGAGCCGCTGCCGATCGTGCGGTTGTCGAGCTCGCGGATCGGCGTGACTTCGGCGGCGGTGCCGGTGAAGAACGCTTCGTCGCAGGTGTACACCTCGTCGCGCGTGATGCGCTTCTCGATCACCGGAATACCCATGTCGCGCGCGAGCGTGATGACCGTGTCGCGCGTGATGCCGTCGAGGCACGACGCGAGGTCCGGCGTGTACAGCTTGCCGTTGTTGACGAGGAAGAAGTTCTCGCCCGAGCCTTCCGACACGTAGCCGTCGACGTCGAGCAGCAGCGCTTCGTCGTAGCCGTCGGCGGTGGCTTCCTGGTTGGCGAGGATCGAGTTCACGTACCAGCCCGAAGCCTTCGCGCGCACCATCGAGACATTCACGTGATGGCGCGTGAACGACGAAGTCTTCACGCGGATGCCCTTGGCAAGGCCGTCTTCGCCCAGATAGGCGCCCCACGGCCATGCGGCGATGGCCACGTGAATCGTGTTGCCTCGCGCCGAAACGCCGAGCTTCTCCGAGCCGACCCAGATGATCGGACGGATGTAGCACGAGGCGAGCTTGTTCGCGCGCACGACTTCGAGCTGTGCCTCGGCGAGCGTCTTCGCGTCGAACGGCACGTCCATCTGGAAAATCTTGGCCGAGTTGAGCAGGCGCTTCGTGTGCTCGGCGAGGCGGAAGATGGCGGTGCTGCCGCTGGCGGTCTGGTAGGCACGTACGCCTTCGAAAACGCCCATGCCGTAGTGCAGCGTGTGGGTCAGCACGTGAATCTTGGCGTCGCGCCAGTCAATCAGCTTGCCGTCCATCCAGATCTTGCCGTCGCGGTCGGCCATTGACATACGATTCTCCAGACAAGTGCAGTAAATATCGGGCTTGTTAAGCGGGCTTCGCCGCATGCCGCGCGGCTGCGGGTGGCAAAGACGGCTATTTTAGCGTCATTTGCCGCCTCCCAGCGCGCCTGCGGGCACGTGGGGCGGGGTTTGCGGGCAATTCGGGTGTGGCAAGCACCCCTCGCGGTTTTTTTTGAGCCGCCGCGCATGCTGCGGCGCAGCAGTCCGCGCCCAATGCCCGCTGGGCGTGCAGCGCCTTCCCAAATACGCGAGATTCGCCAGGGCACGTCTCAGATCGTCCTGGCTATCGGCTAAAATACCGATCTCGCAATTCGATGCCGGCTCGTGCCAGCGACGAGCCGCGACCCGGAGCCCTGACCGGAAAGCCAGTCAGATCCGGATCCCGCGCCGTGCCCTGCAGCACGTCCTGGCCGCCCGCCACTGAGACTGGCCCGCGGCGCCCGCATCGCCTTGCCACCGCCTTCCCACCATCAAGATGACATGTCCATGAACAAGGTTCTGCGTCTTTCCGATCTGATCTCCGAAGGCAAGTTGAAAGGCAAGCGCGTATTCATCCGCGCCGACCTGAACGTGCCACAGGACGACAACGGCAACATCACCGAAGACACCCGCGTGCGCGCCTCCGTGCCGGCCATCAAGGCCGCACTCGACGCTGGCGCGGCCGTCATGGTCACCTCGCACCTGGGCCGCCCGACCGAAGGCGAGTTCAAGCCCGAAGACTCGCTCGCGCCGGTCGCGAAGCGTCTCGCCGAACTGCTCGGCCGCGACGTACCGCTGGTTGCGAACTGGGTTGAGAACGGCGTGAACGTCGAGCCGGGCAACGTCGTGCTGCTCGAGAACTGCCGCGTGAACAAGGGCGAGAAGAAGAACTCGGACGAGCTTTCGCAAAAGATGGCGAAGCTCTGCGATATCTACGTGAACGACGCGTTCGGCACCGCCCACCGCGCCGAAGCGACCACGTACGGCATCGCGAAGTATGCGGGCGTCGCCTGCGCGGGCCCGCTGCTCGCGGCCGAACTCGACGCGCTCGGCAAGGCGCTCGGCGCGCCCAAGCGCCCGCTGGTGGCGATCGTGGCAGGCTCCAAGGTCTCGACCAAGCTCACCATCCTCAAGTCGCTGGCCGAAAAGGTCGACCAGCTGATCGTGGGCGGCGGCATCGCCAACACGTTCATGCTGGCTGCGGGCCTGAAGATCGGCAAGTCGCTTGCCGAAGCCGATCTCGTGGACGAAGCGAAGGCCATCATCGAAGCGGCGCGCGCGCGCGGCGCCTCGGTGCCGATCCCGACCGACGTCGTGACGGCCAAGGAGTTCGCGCCGACGGCGAAGGCCGAAACGAAGAAGGTGGCCGACGTGGCCGACGACGAGATGATCCTCGACATCGGCCCCGTCACCGCCAACGCGCTCGCCGCACAGCTCGCGCAGGCCGGCACGATCGTGTGGAACGGCCCGGTCGGCGTGTTCGAGTTCGATCAGTTCGGCAACGGCACGAAGACGCTCGCGGATGCGATCGCCAACTCGGGCGCATTCTCGATCGCAGGCGGCGGCGACACGCTCGCGGCCATCGCGAAGTACAACATCGCCGACAAGGTCAGCTACATCTCGACGGGCGGCGGCGCCTTCCTCGAGTTCCTCGAAGGCAAGAAGCTGCCGGCAGTCGAAGTGCTCGAAACGCGGGCGGCCGGTTAAGTGGCGCCGCGGGCCCCGGGCGCGAAGTCGGCAAGAGCCGCCGCCATGAGCAAACTTCCTCGCGCTGGCGCACAGAAGTCGCGCAGCGCAGCCGGGGCCGCAAAGAAGGGGGGCGCAGCGCCCCAGCCAGATCCGGCACGGGCGGGCGCGACGCCCGTTGCCGCAATGGCGGACGTCGCAGACGAGGCGGCAAGACAGTCGACTGCTGAATCGACAGCCGCGCAGAATCCGACAGGGCGCACAGCCACGCCCGCATCGAATCCAGTTACGCATGTAAAAAGCGCCGCAGCGGCTCAAGTGAGCCCCGCGGCGACCTCCAAGAAAGCGACGCCGGGCTCACCCGGTGCGCGTTCCGGTGCGTCCGCTGCCGCGGCACGACCGGCCAGCACGTCTCGCAGCAGCGGTTTTCCCAGCGATCCTATCCAGACGAGGAGACTCATGCATCGCGCCACCAAGATTGTCGCCACCATCGGTCCGGCTTCCAGCACGCCGGACATCCTGCAGAAAATGATCCGCGCAGGGCTGGACGTGGTGCGCCTCAACTTCTCGCACGGCACCGCCGACGACCACCGTCAGCGCGCTGAAATGGTGCGGGATTGCGCCCGCCAGGCCGGCCGCGAAGTCGCGATCATGGCGGACCTGCAAGGGCCGAAGATCCGCGTCGGCAAATTCGAGAATGGCAAGACGGTGCTCGAGCCGGGTCAACCGTTCATCCTCGACGCCGAATGCGAGCTGGGCAATGACGAACGCGTCGGCCTCGACTACAAGGATCTGCCGCGCGACCTGAAGCCCGGCGACGTCCTGCTGCTCAACGACGGCCTCATCGTGCTCGACGTCTCGCGCGTGATCGGCAGCGAGATTCACACGGTCGTGCGCGTGGGCGGCGACCTGTCGAACAACAAGGGCATCAACCGCCAGGGCGGCGGCCTCACGGCGCCCGCGCTGACCGCGAAGGACATGGAAGACATCCGCACGGCCATGTCGCTCGGCGCGGACTTCGTCGCCGTGTCGTTCCCGAAGAACGCGACCGACATGGAAATGGCGCGTCAGCTCGCGAACATCGCGGGCGCGCCGTACGGCATCAAGCCGAAGATGATCGCGAAGATCGAGCGCGCCGAAGCGATTCCGGCGCTCCAGGAGATTCTTGATTCGTCGGACGGCATCATGGTCGCGCGCGGCGACCTCGCCGTGGAAGTGGGCAACGCGGCGGTGCCGGCGCTGCAAAAGCGCATGATCCGCATGGCGCGCGACTCGAACAAGCTCGTCATCACGGCCACGCAGATGATGGAGTCGATGATCCACGCGCCGGTGCCCACGCGCGCCGAAGTCTCGGACGTCGCCAACGCCGTGCTGGACGGCACCGACGCAGTGATGCTCTCGGCCGAATCTGCGGCGGGCAAGTACCCGGTGCAGACCATCGAGGCGATGGCCGCGATTTGTCTGGAAGCCGAGAAGTCGGAGCAGAGCGAACTCGACAAGGACTTCCTCGACCGTACGTTCACGCGCATCGACCAGTCGATCGCCATGGGCGCGCTCTTCACGGCCTACCACCTGGGCGCCAAGGCGATCGTCGCGCTCACCGAGTCGGGCTCGACGGCGCTCTGGATGTCGCGCCACTGGACTCACGTGCCGATCTTCGCGCTCACGCCGCGCGCGGCCAGCGAGCGCGCGATGTCGCTCTACCGCAATGTGACGCCGCTGCATCTGGACACCAGCAGCGACCGCGATACGGCCCTCCAGCAAGCGATCGAAGTGGTGGTGAGCAAGGGGTATGCGGCGCGCGGGGACATGGTCGTGCTGACCGTGGGTGAACCGATGGGTCAGCCGGGCGGCACGAACACGCTGAAGATCGTGCGCGTGGGCGACGTGCTGTGAGTGCCGTCTTGTGATCTCTCGCCGTGATTTTTGCGAGGCTCCCTAAGATAAACCGCGCTGGCGCCGACTGGTATCAGACTGGTATCGGATCGGCGCCAAATCGGTGTTGATTGATGGCTTTTGCCCACAAATCCCGGTACGTACTTCGTAGAAACGCCGCACCGCCTGTCAACCGTTTTTGCATCTTCTCGCTGATTTGACGTCTCGATACGCCAGTTTCATGCCCGTTGCGTGCCTCGCGCCGGGAGGGGACGCGCTTCGCGATAAAATCACGGCATCGAGCCCGCTGCGAGCACGCGGGCGGCGGCTGCCAGGCCGCCTTCGACCGGCTGCGCAAGATAGCCGGCGGCACGAAGCCATTCGTTTCAAATCAAAGGAGTAGCAACAATGCCTCTCGTTTCAATGCGTCAACTGCTCGATCACGCGGCTGAACACGGCTATGGCCTGCCGGCGTTCAACGTGAACAACCTGGAACAGGTCCAGGCGATCATGGAAGCCGCGAACCAGGTGGGTTCGCCGGTGATCATGCAAGCCTCGGCCGGCGCGCGCAAGTATGCGGGCGAGCCGTTCCTGCGTCACCTGATCGAAGCCGCGGTCGAGTCGTATCCGCATATTCCGGTCGTGATGCACCAGGACCACGGCCAGTCGCCGGCGGTCTGCATGGCCGCGATCCGCAGCGGTTTCACCAGCGTGATGATGGACGGCTCGCTCGAAGCCGACGGCAAGACGGTCGCTTCCTACGAGTACAACGTCGATGTGTCGCGCAAGGTCGTCGAAATGGCGCACTCGATCGGCGTGACGGTCGAAGCCGAACTGGGCGTGCTCGGTTCGCTGGAAACGATGAAGGGCGACAAGGAAGACGGTCACGGCGCCGAAGGCACCATGACGCGCGAGCAGCTCCTGACCGATCCGGAGCAGGCCGCCGACTTCGTGAAGCTCACCCAGTGCGATGCGCTGGCCATCGCCATCGGCACGTCGCATGGCGCGTACAAGTTCTCCAAGAAGCCCACGGGCGACATCCTGTCGATCCAGCGCATCAAGGAAATCCACGCGCGCATTCCGAACACGCACCTCGTGATGCACGGTTCGTCGTCGGTGCCGCAGGAGCTGCTCGCGGAAATCCGCGAGTTCGGCGGCGACATGAAGGAAACGTATGGCGTGCCGGTGGAGGAAATCCAGGAAGGCATCCGTCACGGCGTGCGCAAGATCAACATCGACACCGACCTGCGCCTGGCGATCACGGGCGCGATCCGTCGCTATATGTATCAAAACCCGTCGAAGTTCGACCCGCGCGACTACCTCAAGCCGGCCCGCGAAGCCGCGAAGAAGGTTTGCGTGGATCGCTTCCTCGCGTTCGGCTGCGAAGGCCAGGCCGGCAAGATCAAGCCGGTCTCGCTCGACAAGATCGCGGAGAAGTACAAGTCGGGTGAACTCGCGCAGATCGTCCGCTAACGGCGCCTGATGCGCCGGGCGCGCGGGCCCGGTCCGGCTCGGAGGTTCCGCCGGGAAGGTCCGCCACGCGCCTGTTGTCGTAAAAACATCGCCGTTTCCGCCTGTTTCGGGGGAGCGGCGATGGGCTTTTCTGGGAATTTTGGTTTACCCTCGCAATACCTTCAGGATTCCGGTCTTCTTGCGCCGTTCACGGGCGCGAATCTGACCCGGACCCGCTTTTCGTTCCGATTGTTCTTTTAGCGAATCACGACGATGTCTACCCTCTACGAATCCACGCTCCGCTCGCTGCCGCTCCTCGGCCGCGGCAAGGTCCGCGACAACTATGCCGTGGGCAACGACAAGCTGCTGATCGTCACCACCGACCGTCTGTCGGCGTTCGACGTCATCATGGGCGAGCCGATTCCGCGCAAGGGCGAGGTGCTCAACCAGATGGCCGACTTCTGGTTCGAGAAGCTCAAGCACGTCGTGCCGAACCACCTCACGGGCGTGGCGCCCGAGACCGTGGTCGCCGCCGACGAAGTCGATCAGGTCAAGGGCCGCGCCGTGGTGGTGAAGCGCCTCGAGCCGATCCTCGTGGAAGCCGTGGTGCGCGGCTATCTGGCTGGCAGCGGCTGGAAGGACTACCAGGCAACGGGCGCCGTGTGCGGCGTCGAGCTGCCGCCGGGCCTGCAGAACGCGCAGAAGCTGCCCGAGCCGATCTTCACGCCGGCAGCGAAGGCCGAAATGGGCCACCACGACGAGAACATCACCTACGAAGAGATGGAGCGCCGCATCGGCACGGAGCTCTCGCGCACCATCAAGGAAATCTCGATCAAGCTGTACAAGGAAGCCGCCGACTACGCGGCCACGCGCGGCATCATCATTGCCGACACGAAGTTCGAATTCGGTCTCGACAACCACGGCCAGCTGTATCTGATGGACGAGGCGCTCACGGCCGACTCGTCGCGTTTCTGGCCCGCGGATCAATACCAGGTCGGCTCGAACCCGCCGTCCTTCGACAAGCAGTTCGTGCGCGACTGGCTCGAAACCCAGGACTGGAAGAAAGAGCCGCCGGCGCCGAAGCTGCCCGATGAGGTAATTGAGAAGACATCGGCGAAGTATCAGGAGGCGCTCGAGCGTCTCACGGGTCAGAAGCTCGCTTAAGGCAATCAAGCAAGCGCAAAGAGGGAAGAAGGAAGCACAATGAGCGAAGTTCAGACGGCTCACCAGCACGCGGCGCCGCTCGTCGGCGTGTTGATGGGCTCCAGCTCCGACTGGGAAACGATGAAGCACGCGGTCGCGATCCTGCAGGAGTTCGGCGTCGCCTACGAGGCCAGGGTCGTTTCGGCGCACCGCATGCCCGACGAAATGTTCGAGTACGCGGAAAAGGCGCGCGAGCGCGGCCTGCGCGCGATCATCGCGGGCGCGGGCGGCGCGGCGCATCTGCCGGGCATGCTGGCGGCCAAGACCACGGTGCCCGTGCTCGGCGTGCCGGCGGTCAGCAAGTATCTGAAGGGCGTGGATTCGCTCCACTCGATCGTGCAGATGCCCAAGGGCGTGCCGGTCGCGACCTTCGCCATCGGCGAGGCGGGCGCGGCCAATGCGGCGCTCTTCGCCGTGTCGATCCTTAGCGTCACCGATACGGAATACGCCAACAAGCTCGCGGCCTTCCGCGTGCGCCAGAACGAAGCGGCCCACGCCATGGTGCTGCCCCCGCTGTAATCTGGCATTCGATCGATCCGGGCGACGCCGCCCGACAGAAGTATCACCGTCCAGGCCGCGCCGCGAGCGCAGCGCCCGGACGTTAAACACCGGCCTGGCCCGCGCGACGTCCCCACATGCGCGGCCAGCCGCGACCGACCACGAAGATGACTCCTGACAACTCTCCGGTTTCACCGATCCTGCCCGGCGCCTGGCTGGGCATGGTGGGTGGCGGCCAGCTCGGCCGCATGTTCTGCTTTGCCGCCCAGGCGATGGGCTATCGCGTCGCCGTGCTCGATCCCGACGCGACGAGCCCAGCGGGCACCGTAGCCGACCGCCACATCTGCGCGGCCTACGACGACGAAGCCGCGCTCACCGAACTCGCGCGCCTGTGCGCGGCGATCTCGACCGAGTTCGAGAACGTGCCCGCGGCCAGCCTCGACGCGCTGGCGAAGTCGACCTTCGTGAGCCCGGCCGGGCGCTGCGTGGCGGTGGCGCAGGACCGCATCGCCGAGAAGCGCTTTATCGCGGCGGCCGGCGTGCCGGTCGCGCCCCACGTGGTGATCGAGTCGTCGCAGGCGCTCGCCGGCATCGACGACACCGCGCTCTCTGCCGTGCTTCCGGGCATCCTCAAGACCGCGCGCATGGGCTACGACGGCAAAGGCCAGGTTCGCGTGGGCAACGCCGAGGAAGTGCGCGAAGCGCATGCCTCGCTCGGCGGCGTGCCGTGCGTGCTCGAAAAGCGTCTGCCGCTCAAGTTCGAGGTGAGCGCGCTGATCGCGCGCGGCACGAACGGCGCGGCCGTGGTCTATCCGCTCGCGCAGAACACGCATCGCAACGGCGTGCTCTCGCACACCATCGTGCCCGCGCCCGACGCGAGCCCGGCGCTCGTGCAGCAGGCCCAGCAGGCGGCGATCCAGATCGCGGCCAAGCTTGGCTATGTGGGCGTGCTGTGCGTCGAATTCTTCATCCTCGAAGACGGCACGCTCGTCGCCAATGAAATGGCGCCGCGCCCGCACAACTCCGGCCACTACACGACCGACGCCTGCGCGACGAGCCAGTTCGAGCAGCAGGTGCGCGCGATGACGGGCATGCCGCTCGGCGACACGCGCCAGCACTCGCCGGCCGTGATGCTGAACATTCTCGGCGATGTCTGGTTCCCCTGTGCCGTGGGCGAGGCGAAGCCCCAGAAGGGCGCCGCGCCCGTCACGCCGCCGTGGGACCAGGTGGCCGCAATGCCGGCCGCGCGCCTGCATCTGTACGGCAAGGAAGAAGCGCGCCCGGGCCGCAAGATGGGCCACGTGAACTTCACCGCGCCCACGCTCGACGAAGCGCGCACGGCCGCCCGCGACTGCGCGCGCCTGTTGCACATCGCCACGAGCTGAGGTTGGGCCGCATCATGTCCGATCAGCAGAACGCGCCGCCCGCTGGCACGCCGCATCCGACCGAACCGCAGCCGTCCGCCGCGGAGATCGAGCAGGCCGCAGCGCTGCTCGACGCGGGCGAACTGGTCGCGTTCCCGACCGAGACCGTCTATGGCCTCGGCGGCGATGCGGCGAGCCCCGAAGCCGTCGCGCGCATCTACGCGGCCAAGGGGCGGCCGGCGAATCACCCGGTGATCGTGCATCTGCCGCCGGGCGGCGACCCGACGTACTGGGCCGCGGAGTGGCCCGAGGCGGCGCAAAAGCTCGCCCAAGCCTTCTGGCCCGGCCCGCTCACGCTGATCGTCAAGCGCCACGAGCGCATTCCCGACGCCGTGAGCGGTGGGCAGGATTCCGTGGGGTTGCGCTGCCCGTCGCATCCGGTCGCGCAGAAGCTGCTCGCGGCGTTTTCGCAGCGCCGCGGCGGCCATGGCGGCGTGGCGGCGCCATCGGCGAACCGCTTCGGCCACGTGAGCCCCACCACGGCGCAGCACGTGCGCGACGAATTCGGCGGCACGGTGCACGTGCTCGACGGCGGCGCGTGCGATGTGGGGATCGAATCGACGATTCTCGATTTGTCGCGCGGCTTTCCCGCGCTGCTGCGTCCCGGCCACGTGACGCCGCACGATATCGCGCGCGTGCTCGGTGAGGCGCCGCGCCTGCCCGACGGCTCGGACGCCACTGCGCCGCGCGCCTCTGGCACGCTCAAGGCCCATTACGCGCCGCGCACGCCGCTCGCGCTGCTGCCGTTCGAAGCGCTGGAGCCGTTGCTCGCGGCGGCGCGCGATGCCGGCGAAACGGTGGCGCTGGTGGCGCGTGCCTCGCGCGCGCACGCCTGGACGCAGGCGCCGCATGTGCATTTCGTCGCCGCACCGGAAGAGCCGCAGGAATATGCGCGCGAGCTGTATGGCTTGCTGCGCGCGCTCGATCGCGCGAATGTCTCGCGCATCCTCATCGAGAAGCTGCCGGAGACGATCGAGTGGATCGCGGTCAATGACCGGTTGGGGCGCGCCGCGGCGGCGTTCGAAGCGCAGCAACGTTGAGCACGGCTTTTCGCGCTGTCGAAAAAAACACCCCACGAGCCTGATGGTCCGTGGGGTGTTTTCTTTGCACCAGAGGACCGGTGCGTGAGGCGCTATTGCGGTGCCTTGCCGATACCCGCGGCAGCCAGCTGCGTTTCGACGAACGTGGCGAACTGCGCGTGCAGCGCCGTGGTCGGATGGAACTGATCCGCGAACATGTAGGTCGTGGGCGCGTTGGCCGCCTTCAGCGTCTGCGGCGAGCAGAACAGTGCGCTGCCGAAGCTCGTACCGTATGCCTGCGCCGCTGCGTTGATCGTTGCCTGCGGCGTCGTGGCCGGGTCCAGACCCAACGTTGCCTTCGGATTGGCCAGCGCATAGTTGGTCGCGCTGGTTGTCATCTGCGTGAGATTGCAGGCGGTGTCCGTGTTCGTCACGGTGAAGCCGAGGCTGGCCGCGTTCTGGATCGACTGGTCTAGCCACGAGAACACGTCGACCACGACGACCTTTTTGGCGGCCACCGAGGGCCCGATTTCCTTCAGCAGCGTGAGGTTGTACATGGCCGAGACGAGCGAGAGCGCCTGATCGGGCGAGCTCGACGAACCGGGAGTTGCGCCCGTGCTCGCATCGGCTTCCAGCGCTGCCGGCGTCTTGCCGATATCGGGCACCGTCGCGACGGCTACTTTGGGTGTGCCCGCAATCTGCGTGCTGACGAGGTTCGCCAGCGTTTGAGCGGCAGTGAGAACCGGCAGAATCGACGTGAAGCTGGCAGCGTAGGCCGGGTTGGTGACAATCTGGAGCGCGATGGCTGCCGGCACCAGGGCCGTGGCCTGTGCTTGCGTGAAGCCGGCGTTCATCAGGCTCGCAACCGTGCTCTGTTGCGTCGCGGGATCGATGACGAGTCTCGAGAACGGCGTGGCCGCGAGTGCCGTGCCGAATGCCGTCAGACCTGCGCCTTTGTTGTCCAGCAGGTTGAGAATCTCGTTCGCGCCGCCTTCCACGAGCACGAGCTGATTCGCATTGAAGCCGCCGTGCTGCGCCAGATACTGCTGGAGCTGCCACGTCACCGGCTGCTCGCTGGCGGCCGGGATCACAGCGCTCGTATTCGCGACGCCGCCGCCGGTAACCAGTGCGCCGCCCTGCGCGTAATCGAGCCCGCCGGTCGCCGTGAGCGGCAGGCCGAAGCCGCCTTCGAAGGCCGGCGAAAGCGTGCTGCCGAAATACTCGGAAACTTTCTGCGCCCAGACTTCGCCCGGGTTGGTCGTGAAGCGGCCACCGCCGAAGCCCGGCAGAATCTGCTCGGAATACGTGCCCGCGTCGGTCAGGCTCGTGCCGAACGCCACCACCTGCAAGCTGACGCCCGACGGCGGCGGCGTGCTCGCGTTGTTGTTCCCCCCGCTGCCGCCGCCGCAGGCGGCGAGCAGCGCGAAAGCCGCGCTCGCGACAGCGATCTGGGTGGCGCGCAACAGCGTACGGTGTCTCGGTCCTTGATGCTTCATGTTCACTTCATCTCCTCTGTGTGTGGCCTTTGGTGCCATGTCTCATTGCTCTTGCTACAGGTGCTCGCGCTGCGAGTTGCTGTTGTTCTCGATCGCGGGCCGTGCATGCAACCCCCTGCATGCTGCTGGCCCCGGGTCGGCGCCAAGGTCAAAAGGATCAGGCAATCTCTCAGGGATTGCGCGACCCGAACTCGGCCTCAGTATCGTTTTCGGGCACGACGTGCCGTGCATGCGCCGCCGCCGCCGTTACCGATGCGAGGCCCAGCGCGTCGTATCGCTCGCACCAGTCGGGCGGCGCGAACAGCGCGGCGGCGCGTGAACGCCAGCCGGACATACGTGCGAAGTCGCGGGCCATGGCGAGCCATTCGTGAAACGTCGCCTTGAGCGGATTGCACGACGCTAGCGGCTTGACGATGCCGTAATCGGGCGCTTCCCGAGCGTCTTCCTCGACGTAGCTGCCGAACATGCGGTCCCAGATCGCGAGCACGCCTGCGAAGTTGCGATCGATATAGCGTGCGTTGCGCGCGTGGTGGACGCGATGCATCGACGGTGTGTTGAGCGCGTATTCCAGCCAGCCGAGCTTGCCGATAGCCTGCGTATGAACGAAGAACTGAAACGCGAGGTTGACGAGCACGATTGCGACGACCTGCTCCGGCGTGAAGCCGAGCAGGGCAAGCGGAATCCAGAACATCCACATGCCCGCGACGGGATACATGAGGCTCTGGCGGAACGCGGTGGAAAGGTTCAGGCGTTCCGACGAGTGATGGACGACGTGCGCGGCCCAGAGCCAGCGCACGCGATGGCTCGCGCGATGAAAGGCGTAATAGAGCAGGTCCTGCGCGACAAAGAGCGCGAACCAGGCGACGAAGCCCGGCTGCCATGAAACGAGCCGGAAATGACGGTAGACATAAGCGTAGACCGGAACCGCAACGAGCCAGGCAAGCTTGTCGGCGCCCTGATGCATGAGCGCGAGCGCGGCGTTGCAGAGCGTGTCGGGCCACGTGTAGCGTGCGTTATCTGCCGCGGCGGCGTTCGGTGCGGTGCGCGGCCGCGTGCGGGAGAGGTGCCACGCTTCCCAGCCGATGCAGGCGAGAAACACGGGGGCGAGGGCGAGCAGCAGCCATTGCGCATCGAACTGCACGAACGTCGTCCTCCTTGTCTCGTGAGCGCGCTGTGGGTCAGCGCGGCAGATGTATTCTCGTGTCGTTTTTGGCCGTCTTGTCGCCTTCGAAGGGCGGGCGGCTCGATGGCTGCGCGTTTGTCGGATCGATATGACGCGCTTTGGCCTGTGCCCGCCAGAGTACACGCCTCGCACGCTGGACGGGCGGCGCTTTGCTAGAGGAAAACTTCGAGCCCGGCGCGAGGCGGCGGGCTCCGAGGAGACGGGCGGGCGAGCGCGTTGGAGCGCCGCGTCAATGTGCGCCGCGCCGTTTGACTTCTGCCCTGTGCGTGGCCTTCGATGCCTTCGCCGCACGCTTGGGATGGGGCTCGACGTACACGGGCTTTTCTTCGGGCATACCCTTGTAGACCCACTCCAGCAGCGCGTCATGCGCGGCACGCGCGGCCTCGGCGTGCGGGTCGTTGATGAGGCTCACCACGATCCAGCTCTCGCCGTTCTCAGCCGCCACGTAGCCGGCAATGGCGCGCACGTCGCGCAGCGTGCCCGTCTTGATGTGCGCATTGCCGCCCACGCCCGCGTTGGTCAGGCGGTTGCGCATCGTGCCGTCCACGCCGGCCACGGGCAGCGAATCAATGAAGACCTGCGCGACCGGGCTCGCGTTCGCGTTCTGCAACAGGTTCGCGAGCGAAAGCGCACTGATGTGCTCTTCGCGCGAGAGGCCGCAGCCGTTGTCGAGCACCAGCTCGGGCATGGAAAGACCGCTGCGCCGCAAGAACGCATTGACGGCGGCGCCGGCCTTCGCGGTAGTCGAAGGCGGCTTGCCGGCGACTGCGCCGAGCGTAAGGAAGAGATTGCGCGCCATCACGTTGTTGCTGAACTTGTTGATGTCGTGCACGACGTCCGAGAGCGGCGGGCTCTGATGCACAGCGAGCAGACGCGCGTGCGGCGGCACGACGCCTTCGCGCACCGCGCCGCCCGGATTGGCGAAGAGGCTGCTGCCCGCTTGCTGCCAAAGGGCGAGAAAGCCGTCCGCGAAGAACGTGCTGTGGTCGACGGGCGCGGCCATGTTGAGCGTGCGGTCGCCGCAGCCCATGGCGTAGCTGCCCGCGAAGCTCGCGGTCACGACGCCGTTGCCGCCGGGCGAGACCTGCGGGCTCGGCAGCATGCCGCCGCACGCGCCGCGGCGCTCGCGGATCTGGTTGTCGATCTGCCACTGCGCGACGGGCGGCACGACGTCGATCGACACGCCCTCGCGCGAGGGCGAGAACGTGAACGAGACCGCCTTGAACGCGTACATCAGCGGATCGGGGCCGACGTTGTAGGGCGCGCTGTCGTCGCCGTCGAACGAGGGGAGGTCGCGCGTGGACGCGTCGAACTCGCTCTTGTCGAGCACCAGCGCGCCGTCGATGCGCGCGACGCCCGCCGTGCGAATCTTCTGCACGAGGTCGATGAGTTCTTCGGGCACGAGCTTCGGGTCGCCCGTGCCCTTGATGTAGAGATTGCCGTGCAGCGTGCCGCTCGCATCGATCTCTCCGTCGGTGTAGGCGCTCGTCTTCCAGCGATAGTCGGGACCGAGCATCGAGAGACCGCTCCACGTCGTGACGAGCTTCATCGTCGACGCGGGCATCATCGGCTGGCCGGCATTCACGGCGACGCTCGGCAGGCGGTCGCCCACCTTTTCGATCACCACGCTCACCGACGAGAGCGGCACGTGCGCGCGCTCGAGGCCCGCCATCACGGTGGGCGGCAGCACGGTGGTCACGTTGACCGTGGGCACGCGTGCGCCTTCGGGCTGCGCTTGCGCGGCCGGCGCGGCAACGAAGCCCGCGGCGAGCGCCGCGCAGGCCAAGGCGAGCGCGGGCGGCAGGGCACTGCGATGAGCGCAGGCGCCTTGCGCCCGGTCGGTGCGCGAGGCGGGCAGTCTGAACAAGGAGCGTAGGCGGGACAGCGAGGCGAGCGGCATGAAAACGTTAGGGCGAGTGCGTGCGGTGCGCTTCCCGTGCGCGGCGAACCGCGAGAGGGTCCCACCGGCGCTGCGCGCGGACGCGAAATTCGGGCGGCGCGCTTTGCGCGATGCGCATGCCGTAGCGTGCCGTGCAGGCCGGCTCGCGCGCATCGCGGCGTTGCGCCGCAAAAGCGCTCATTGTAAAGACCTCGCGTGGCTCGCGCGCATTGCGCGCGAGAAAAGCCGGGGAAAAGCGCGCAATATGAGCAACGCGGGCGGCGCGGCTCGCGGCGGCCACGCATCCCATGCGGCGCGCCGTCCCTGTTCAGGCGCTAGAATGCACGCATCGCCATCTTTCACTCAGCGCGGCGCCGCGTTGCCGCCTTGCCAATTCATTACGATGCGCATACTGCTAGTCGAAGATGACCGCATGATTGCCGAGGGCGTGCGCAAGGCGCTGCGCGGCGAAGGCTTTGCGGTCGACTGGGTCGAGGACGGCGACGCCGCGCTCTCGGCTGCGAGCGCCGATTCTTACGATCTCATGCTGCTCGATCTCGGCTTGCCGCGGCGTGACGGCATCGACGTATTGCGCACGCTGCGCGCGCGCGGCGCGGCGCTGCCCGTGCTGATCCTCACGGCGCGCGACGCCGTGGCCGATCGCGTGAAAGGGCTCGACGCCGGCGCCGACGACTATCTCATCAAGCCCTTCGATCTCGACGAACTGGGCGCCCGCATGCGCGCGCTGATCCGCCGCCAGTCGGGGCGCAGCGATTCGACGATCCGTCACGGCTCGCTCACGCTCGATCCGGCTTCGCACCAGGTCACCCAGGACGGCGCGCCCGTCGCACTCTCGGCGCGCGAATTCGCGCTGCTCGAAGCGCTGCTCGCGCGCCCGGGCGCGGTGCTCTCGAAAACCCAGCTCGAAGAGAAGATGTATGGCTGGGGCGAGGAGATCGGCAGCAATACCGTCGAGGTCTATATTCACGCGCTGCGCAAGAAGCTTGGCGCGGATCTGATCCGCAACGTGCGCGGCCTCGGCTACATGATCGCCAAGGATGCATGAAGTCTGCCGTGAAGCGCCGCATGAATCGAACGACAACGCCAGGCACGATGCGAGAAACGACGCGCACGGGAGACCCGTTTAGCCGATGAGTTCCATCCGACGACAACTGCTGTTCTGGCTGCTCGCGATCGTCGTTGCGGGCGTGGGGCTCGCGGGCTGGCTGATCTATCGCCAGGCGCTCGCCGAAGCCAACGAGCTGTTCGACTACCAGTTGCAGGAAATCGCCGCGGCGCTGCCCTCCGAGTCGTTCAACGAGATCCTCAGCTCGCGCGACACCGGCAACGAAGGCATTGTGCTGCAGATCTGGAACCGCAACGGCGTGCTCATGTACTACTCGCATCCGCGCGCGCCGCTCGCGCCGCGCGCGGAGCTCGGCTTTTCGACCGAGCGCACCGATCGCGGCGACTGGCGCGTGTATGGCGCCATCGTCGGCGACAACGTCGTGCAGCTCGCACAGCCCGTATCGGTGCGCAACCGGCTCGCTGCGAACGTCGCGCTGCGCACGCTCTGGCCGCTCATCGTGGTGCTGCCGTTTCTCGGGCTCGCAGTGTGGGTGGTGGTGGGGCGCGGGCTCAAGCCGCTTTCGCGCGTGGCGCGCGCGCTCGACACACGCCATCCCGAGGCGCTCGATCCGCTGCCCGAAGAGCGCCTGCCGCGCGAAGTCACGCCGCTCGTGCACGCATTGAACGCGCTGCTCGAACGCCTCGCACAGGCGCTAGACACGCAAAAGGCCTTCGTTGCCGATGCCGCGCACGAATTGCGCACGCCGCTCGCTGCCGTGCAGATCCAGGCGCAGCTCGTTGCGCGCGCAAGGAACGACGAAGCGCGCAGCGAAGCGATTGCCGATCTTCAGGCGGGCGTGACGCGCGCCACGCGTCTCGCCGAACAGCTGCTCGCGCTCGCGCGCTCGGAGCCCGATGCTCATGCGCGGGCCCAGACCGTCGACCTGCATGCGCTGCTCGACGATTGCGTGCTCAACTATGCGCCGCTCGCGCAGCAGCGCGGCGTCGATCTCGGCATCGAGCAAAGCGCGGCCGCGACCGTGCACGGCGACGCCGATGCGTTGCGCGTGATGTTCAACAATCTGCTCGACAACGCAACCAAATACACGCCGGCTGGCGGCCGCGTGGATGTGAGCCTCGTCGTCGAGGAGGGACATCCGCGCGTGCGCATCGCGGACAGCGGGCCGGGCATTCCCCTGGACGAGCGCGCCCGGGTGTTCGATCGCTTTTATCGCGTGGGCGCGGGCGCCAACCGCGCGCGCACCGACATCGCGGGCACGGGGCTGGGCCTCGCGATCGTGCGGCGGATTGCGGATCAGCATGACGCCACGATCACGCTTGGCGATTCGCCTGCCGGCGGCCTGCTCGTGGATCTGCGGTTCTGATCCGGCAGTGCCTGCAAACGCCCGCACGACGGGCGTTTGGCCGATTTCTGCAAATTGCGCGTACTTAAGACTCCTTTAAGTGACACGGCTTACGCTTCGGTACGTCGAGATGAGTACCCGCGCAAGGAGTCCGCAATGAATACGAAAGTGCTTTCCCGTAGTGCCGTGGCAGTCGCCGTGGCCGTCGCATTGTCGGCGGGCTACGTGGCGGGACACCGCGACGTGCCGGCCCCGCAGGTCATCTCGCAGGCGCAGGCCGCGATGATGCCGGCCGAAGCGGCGGCCAAGACTGGCATCCCCGACTTTTCGGGCCTCGTTGAAACGTATGGGCCCGCAGTCGTCAACATCAGCGCGAAGCACGTCGTGAAGCAGACGGCCATGCGCAGCGGCGGCAGGGGTTCGCAGCAACTGCCGATCGATCCGAGCGATCCGTTCTACCAGTTCTTCAAGCACTTCTACGGCGGCGTCCCGGGCATGGGCGGCGGCGATGGCGGCGCGCAGCCCGACACGCCGAGCGCGAGCCTCGGCTCGGGCTTCATCGTCAGCGCGGACGGCTACATTCTCACGAACGCGCACGTCGTGGACGGCGCCAACGTCGTGACGGTGAAGCTCACCGACAAGCGCGAATTCAAGGCGAAGGTCGTGGGCGCGGACAAGCAGTCCGACGTCGCGGTGCTCAAGATCGACGCGAAGGATCTGCCGACCGTGAAGATCGGCGACCCGCGCCAGAGCAAGGTCGGCCAGTGGGTGGTGGCGATCGGCTCGCCTTACGGCTTCGACAACACGGTGACCTCGGGCATCATCAGCGCGAAGTCGCGCACGCTGCCCGACGAGAACTACACGCCGTTCATCCAGACGGACGTGCCGGTGAACCCGGGCAACTCGGGTGGCCCGCTCTTCAATCTGCAGGGCGAAGTGATCGGCATCAACTCGATGATCTACTCGCAGACGGGCGGCTTCCAGGGCCTTTCGTTCGCAATCCCGATCAATGAGGCGATCAAGGTCAAGGACGAACTCGTCAAGACGGGCCACGTGAGCCGCGGGCGCCTCGGCGTCGCGGTGCAGGCGATGAACCAGACGCTGGCCGATTCGTTTGGCATGGACAAGCCGCGTGGCGCGCTGGTGAGCTCGGTGGACGCGAGCGGCCCCGCTGCGAAGGCGGGTTTGAAGCCCGGCGACGTGATCCTGTCCGTGAACGGCCAGGCGGTGGACGAGTCGTCCGATCTGCCTTCGTTGATCGCCGGCATGAAGCCGGGCACGAAGGCCGACATCCAGGTGTGGCGCGACAAGGGCACGAAGAACCTCACGGCGACCATCGGCGCGCTCGGCGACGCGAAGGTGGCCTCGAACGACGGGCCGCAATCGCAGATGCAGGGACGCCTCGGCGTCGCGGTGCGTCCGCTCACGCCGGACGAGAAGAGCAACAACTCGCTCGATCACGGCCTCGTCGTCGAGCAGGCGGGCGGCGCCGCGGCGAACGCCGGCGTTCAGCCTGGTGACGTCATCCTCGCCGTGAATGGCCGCCCGGTGACGAGCGCCGACCAGCTCAAGCAAATGATTTCGCATGCCGGCAACAGCATTGCGCTCCTGATCCAGCGAGACGACGCACAGATTTTCGTGCCCGTCGATCTCGGCTGATCCCTGCTGTCGCGAATCCGGCTCCGTGCGCCGGATTCGCGGCGAGAGCAGGATATTCGAAGTAGTCGTCCGTTCGTTGTGCTTCTGCTGCCGCCGTTGGCCTCGCGCCCGGCGGCAGCGGCGTTTCTGGACATGCAACGCGCTCTTCGCTTCGAGATCGCCTATCTCTCCTGATGATGTCGTCGGCGTTCCCAAGCGCCGGCAGGGCACCTGGGCATGCACCTTGCGTAAAGCTTCACGCAGGAGCCAACCTGAAAGGAGGCGATCGATGATGAATATGGTTCCCAACTCGCGCCCCGTCCACTCCACCGCTTGTGCAACCTTTCTCGCGGCCACTTTGGCGTTCGGCTACGCGGGCGGTGCGGCAGCGCAGCAAGCCGATGCATCGGGCACGGTCGGCGGCTCCACCGCCGACAACACGAGCGCAGGCAACACCAACGGCACCGGCATGCCGCAAGTGCAGCAACAGGGCGACGTGTCGTTCGTCTCGGGCGGCGTCGGCCTCGACGAATCGAGGGCGTTGCTCGGCGCGCAGTCCGACTGGCCGCTCTCCTTGCGTTTCACCCAGCGCAGCGGCGAGTATGTGGCGGATGTGCGCGTGCAGATCACCGATTCGCATGGCGCGAGCGTGCTCGATACGACGTCGCGCGGCCCTTATATGCTCGTCAGGGTGCGGCCGGGCCGCTACAACGTGCATGTGAGCCATGCGGGCGTCGACAAGACGAGCACGGTGACGGTCAGCTCGAACGGCAGCGCGCGCGCGTCGTTCGTGTGGTAGGCCGCCGGGCTATGCCCGTGTGCGCGCATGGCGCGCTGCCGCACGCACGCGGCCCATAACAACCACGCAGGGCGGCCCAGTTTGGCCGATAATGACGTGAAGGGGGAGGCCTCGGTCAATTCGGCGGATCGCGTGCAAGGCGAGCGTCCTGACTGTCGCCATCGATCCGGCGATTGACGCAGCGGTCGCCGAGCGGCCAACCCGCGGAATTGCACGCGCGCGTGCGCGCTACGCCAGCCGGCGCGGCGTGCCGCCCGGTGAGGGCATGGCGCCGCAAGGCGCCGCCAACCAGGAGGGGGCCGAACATGGCGGTCGAACCGGATGCGGCACATCGCATCGACATCGTGGCTAACCGTCACCGTGTACGCGTAATCCACGGCGGCATCACCGTTGCCGATACGCTGCACGCCGTTACCCTGCGCGAGACCGGGTACCCCGACGTCTTCTATTTCCCGCGCGCCGACGTGAACATGGCGCGGCTCGAACGCTCCACACGTACCTCGCATTGCCCCTACAAGGGCGAGGCCTCGTACTACCATTTGCGCACCGAAGACGGGCGCGTCGACGACGCCGCCTGGAGTTACGAAGCGCCGCTCGACGAAGCAAGCGCGATCAAGGGCTATCTGGCCTTCTACGGGTCCCGCGTGGACCGGATCGACCAGACATCCTGAAAAGGCCAGTTCGCGCGCAAAGGGGAAGCCGCCATGGAACTGAACGATGCGTTGAGGATTCCGCTCGAACCGTCCGCCGTATGGGCGGCGTTGCAGGACGTCGCGCTCGTGCGCGCGAGCATGGAGCATTGCGAGTCCTTCCGCCGGCTCGGGCCCGGCGAATACGCGATTACGCTCACCGTGCCGCTCGGGCCGCTGCGTGCGCGTTACGAAGTGCGCGCTCACATCGCGAACGACACCGCTCAAGTGCCGCTCACACCGCGCCGCGTGCTGAGCTTTCGTGCGCGCGCCGATGGCATCGGCTCGTTGCGCGGACAGATCGACGTGGCGTTGCGCCCGGAAGAGCGCGGCGCGAGCAAGGAGACGCCTGCGGGCCAGGACGCGAGCACGCGCATCGATTACTCGGTATGGGCCACCCTGACGGGGCCGCTTTCCGAGTTGCCGTCACGCCAGATCGAGAACGCGCTGCATGAACTTGCCGACGACTTCTTCACGGAATTCTGCGCCGTGGTTGCCGCGAAGCACGGGCAGGCGCCGAACCGCGTGGCGGGCGAGCCGCCGCGCCGGCAGCACGTGTTCCTGCGGCCGATCAATCTCGCCGGCCTCGCCCGGCGCGCGCACATCCTCCCGCAGCACGCCGGAGGAACGCTATCGGGCCGGGCGGCGAGCGCGCTGCATCACGAGCCGTCTCCGCACGCCATGCCGTACTGGGCATGGGCCGCTATGATCTTTTTCGTGGCGGTGCTGCTTTATGCGGCGCGCTGGTTCACTGCCACCTGAACACGCCGGCGCGGCGTTCGCCGCCCGGCGTTGCACTCCCATTCGCGCGCAAGCGCTCACGATCCCCGAAACTCGCGCCGCCATGCGGACGGCGTATTCCTGAACCTGTCCACGAAATGCTGGCGCAGCGACGCCGCCGAGCCAAAGCCCGCCCGCTGTGCGATGGCGTCGATCGGCTGATCGGTGGTCTCGAGCAACTGCTGCGCGCGGGCTAGGCGCTCGCCTAGCAGCCAGGCGCTCACGGTCGAGCCCGTCGTCGAGCGAAACTGGCGCGTGAATGTGCGGCGGCTCATCAGTGCGCGCTGCGCGAGCGAATCGAGCGTGTGGGGCGTATCGAGATGCGCCCGAATCCAGTCGAGCAGGCCAGCCAGGCGGTCGCCGCGCCCGGCTGCAGCGAGCGGCTGCTGCACGTACTGCGCCTGATTGCCCTGCCGATGCGGCGGTACGACGAGCCGGCGCGCGACGTAGTTCGCGGCGCTCGCGCCGCACAGGCGCCGCATGAGGTGCAGGCAGCAGTCGAGCCCCGCCGCCGTGCCCGCAGAAGTGAGCAGATCGCCGTCGTCGATGTAGAGCACCTCCGGATCGAAGCGCACGGCGGGGAAGCGCCGGGCGAAGTCGTCGGCGGCGGCCCAGTGCGTCGTGCCCGGACGGCCGTCGAGCAGGCCCGCATGCGCGAGTACGTAAGCACCCAGGCAAAGGCCGACGAGTATCGCGCCGCGCGCATGCGCGTCGCGCAAGGCTTCGCACAGCGCGGCAGGCGGCGCTTCGCGGGTGTCCCGCCAGCTCGGGACGACGATCACGTCTGCGCCCCGCAGCGCGTCGAGGCCTTGTGTCGCGCCAATCGTGAAGCCCGCCGTGGTCGTGAGCGTACCCGGTTCCGCGGCACATACGGCCAGTTCGAACGGCGGCACGCCGCCTTCGCTACGGTCCTCGCCGAACACGACGCAAGGCACGGAGAGATGGAAAGGGCTGATGCGATCGAATGCGATCACGGCGACGCGCAGCCGGACAGGCGCGGTCGCGGCTGGCTCGACGCGCGCATCGGCGGCTGCAGCACGGCTCGGGCGGGCGGAATCGGTCATGGCGATCCTGGGACGAATGGCCCGATTCTAGCGAATCTTGTCGTTTGGGCCACTGTCGCGCGCGCGCAAGCGGCGCAACAATCCCGCCATCGACTTCGCGTCCTTCCGACCGGTCGATTCTCCCGATATCAGCACCCACACACCCACGCCAGGAGGCAATGCCATGTCCGCGAATCCGCGCCGGGCGCTCGTCGTCATCGACGTGCAGAACGAATATGTGAGCGGCGACCTGCCGATCGAGTTTCCCCCCATCGACACCTCGCTCGCCAACATCGGCCGCGCGATGGACGCCGCGCGCGTGGCCGGCGTGCCGGTCGTGGTGGTGCAGAACTTCGCGCCCGCCAACTCCCCGCTCTTCGCGCGCGGCAGCGTGGGCGCCGAGTTGCATCCGGTCGTGGCCTCGCGAGAACGCGATCACTACGTCGAAAAATCGCTGCCCAGCGCGTTCGCAGGGACCGATTTGAAGGCCTGGCTGGCCGGGCGCGGCATCGACACGATCGCGGTGGCCGGCTTCATGACGCACAACTGCGACGCTTCCACGGTGTTCGAGGCGACCCACGCGGGTCTCGCCGTGGAGTTTCTCGCCGACGCAACGGGCGCGGTGCCGTACGCGAACGACGCAGGCTCGGCGAGCGCGGCGGACATCCACCGCGTGTTCAGCGTGGTGATGCACTCGCGCTTCGCCGCGGTCGCGAGCACCGATGCATGGCTTGCCGCCGTCGAGGCAGGCGTGCCGCTCGCGCGCGACACCATCTACGCGTCGAACCAGCGGGCCCGCGCGAACCGCGTGCCGGCTTGAACCGCGGGCTGCGCGATGCCTTCGGTGGCGGCCCCGCCGACAGGCCGCCTCGATAAAGGGCGGCAGTAGGGCAGGGCGGCGTCAGTCGTCCTGCTCGCCCGCGCCGAGGCGCAGCGCCGGGCTGTAGCGCAGCGCGTCGAGCATCGCATCGACGTGCCGTTCGGCGTTGCTCGCCACGTCGAACACGTCGGGCAGGATCGCCATGTCTCGCAGCGCGCCGCCGATGAACGAATGCAGCACGCGCGAGGCGCGCCTGGGAGCGAGGTCGGCGGGCAACTGGCCCTTCGATATCGCATTGCGCAAGCCTTGCTCGATGCTCGCGAGGCCTTCGCGCATGTCCGTCTGATGTCGCGCCATGACGGGCCCCATCTCCTCGACGAACTCGCACTTCAGGAACAGGATCTCGAACACGCGGCGGCGGCGCACGTCGGTTGCCGTGTTGCGCAGGCACAGAATGCAGAGCTCGCGCATCCGCCCGAGCGGGTCGGGCTCGCCGGGGTCCGTCGATGCCACCTTCAGCTCGTCGAGCGGCAGCACCACGCGGTCGAACATGGCCGTGAAAAGGTCACCCTTGTTCTCGAAATGCCAGTAGATCGCACCGCGCGTGACGCCCGCTGCCTGGGCGATATCCGCAAGCGAAGTGCGCGACACGCCCTTCTCGTAAAAGACATATTCGGCGGCATCGAGGATACGGTTGCGCGTCTCCTGCGCTTCCTCTTTCGTTCGGCGGACCATGTTGTAAACGAATGCGTGGATTTGATGGGGGTCAAAAAAGTATTTAGGGCTCGAACCGCAATATATTGATTTTTAATGCATGCCCTGCGCAGGATCGCTCCTGAAGCGGGCTTCAGCGGTTACATAACGTCTTTTTACATTCGTTCGCGAATGTATCTATAATAGCACCCCACCACCTGTATGCCTCAAGGGGTGATGTGCGGTTAATATCCGTGACTGGCCTGGTGGTCGTAGAAACCCCAATGCCGAGACGCCGCTCGGGCGGCGCGCGGCCGTATCGCCCGGACGGATTTGCAGACCGGATCGCGCCTTCGAGAAGAAGTACCGGGTTTATCCGTCAGGTATTTGCCAGATGTTGGCGTGCGTGGTCGTCCCCCTCGTCGCGGGACGCCGCACGCTTTTATTGTCAGTTATAGACAGAGGTCGCTCCATGCGCGTCGAACGGGTTCCATTCCGCCTAATCAGTGTCGCGACGGCTGCCATCGTGCTCGCAGCCTGCGGGCAAAAGCAGTCGGCGCCCCCGCCGCAAACTCCCGAAGTCGGTATCGTCACCCTCCAGCCGACCGCCGTGCCGGTCGTCTCCGAACTTCCCGGCCGCACCAGCGCCTACCTCGTCGCGCAAGTGCGCGCGCGGGTGGACGGTATCGTCCTGCGCCGCGAATTCACCGAAGGCGCGCTCGTGAAGGCCGGCCAGCGGCTTTACAAGATCGACCCGGCGCCGTACATCGCCGCGCTCAACAACGCCAAGGCCACGCTCGCCAAGGCGCAGGCGAACCTCGTCACGCAGAACGCATTGGTGGCGCGCTACAAGGTGCTGGTGCAGGCCAACGCGGTGAGCAAGCAGGACTACGACAACGCGGTTTCCGCGCAAGGCCAGGCGGTGGCCGACGTCGCTGCCGGCAAGGCCGCGGTCGACACCGCGCAGATCAACCTCGGCTACACCGATGTCGTTTCGCCGGTCACGGGCCAGGTCGGCATCTCGCAGGTCACGCCGGGCGCCTTCGTGCAGGCGAGCGCGGCGACGCTGATGTCGACGGTGCAGCAGCTCGACCCGATGTACGTCGACGTCACCCAATCGAGCCTCGATGGGCTCAAGCTGCGCCGCCAGATCCAGGAAGGGCGCCTGAAGACGAGCGGCCCGAACGCCACGAAGGTCGCGCTCGTCCTCGAAGACGGCCGCACCTACGTGGAAAAGGGCAAGCTCCAGTTCAGCGACGTCACGGTCGACCAGACCACGGGCTCCGTCACGGTACGCGCGATCTTCCCGAACCCCGACCGCGTGCTGCTGCCCGGCATGTTCGTGCGCGCGCGCATCGAGGAAGGTATCGACAACAACGCGTTCCTCGTGCCGCAGGTCGGCGTGCAGCACGACCAGAAGGGTCAGGCATCGGTGTATGTCGTGAACAAGGAAGACAAGGTCGTGTCGACGCCGGTCACGATCGGGTCCGCGCAGGGTCAGGACTGGGTCGTCCAGAGCGGTTTGAACCCGGGCGACCGCGTGATCGTGCAGGGCACCGACAAGGTCAAGCCGGGTTTGCAGGTCAAGCCCGTCCCCGCGCAGTTGCCGCCGCCGCCGGTGGCGGGCGCGCCTTCGGCCGACATGGCGACGGCCTCGGGCAATACCAACGCTGCCAGCGCGGCATCGGCCGCGCATGGCGCCTCGGCTGCGCCTGCCGCTTCCGCAGCGCAATAACCGGGAGCCTGCTTCATGGCAAAGTTCTTTATCGATCGCCCGATCTTTGCATGGGTGATCGCCATCATCCTGATGCTGGCGGGCGTGGCGTCGGTCTTCACGCTGCCGGTCGCGCAGTATCCGACCATTGCACCGCCGTCCATCCAGATCAGCGCGAACTACCCGGGCGCCTCGGCCAAGACGGTGGAAAACACGGTCACGCAGGTGATCGAGCAGCAGATGAGCGGTCTCGACCACCTGCTGTACATCTCGTCGACTTCCGATGACTCCGGCACGGCCACCATCACGCTGACCTTCGCCGCGGGCACCAACCCGGACATCGCGCAGGTGCAGGTGCAGAACAAGCTGCAGCTCGCCACGCCGGTCCTCCCGCAGGTGGTGCAGCAGCTCGGTATCAGCGTGACGAAGTCGAGCAGCAGCTTCCTGCTCGTGCTCGCGTTCGTGTCCGAAGACGGCAGCATGACCAAGTACGACCTCGCGAACTACGTGGCGTCGAACGTGAAGGACCCGATCAGCCGTATCGACGGCGTGGGTACGGTCACGCTGTTCGGCTCGCAATACGCGATGCGTGTCTGGCTCGATCCGCACAAGCTCACGAACTTCCAGCTCACGCCCTCCGACGTCACGGCTGCGATCACCGCGCAGAACGTGCAGATCGCGGGCGGCCAGCTGGGCGGCACGCCGGCGGTGGCGGGGCAGTCGTTCCAGGCGACCATCACCGAATCGACGCTGCTGCAGACGCCCGAGCAGTTCGGCAACATCCTGCTGAAGGTGAACCAGGACGGCTCGCAGGTGCGGCTGAAGGACGTGGCGCGCATCGGTCTCGGCGGCGAGAACTACAACTTCGACACGAAGTACAACGGTTCGCCGACAGCCGGCCTCGGCATCCAGCTCGCGACGGGCGCCAACGCCTTGCAAACGGCGAAGCTCGTGCGCCAGAAGATCGACGACCTCTCGCGGTACTTCCCGCACGGCCTCGTCGTGAAGTACCCGTATGACACGACGCCGTTCGTGCGCCTGTCGATCGAGGAAGTGATCAAGACGCTGCTGGAAGGCATCGTGCTGGTGTTCCTCGTGATGTATCTGTTCCTGCAGAACCTGCGCGCGACGCTGATTCCGACGATCGCCGTGCCGGTGGTGCTGCTGGGCACGTTCGCGATCATGGCGATGGTGGGCTTCTCCATCAACACGCTCTCGATGTTCGGCCTCGTGCTCGCCATCGGTCTGCTAGTCGACGACGCGATCGTCGTCGTGGAGAACGTCGAGCGGGTGATGGCGGAAGAGGGGCTGGGACCGAAGGAAGCCACGCGCAAGGCCATGGGCCAGATCACGGGCGCCCTGGTGGGCGTGGCGCTCGTGCTCTCGGCGGTGTTCGTGCCGGTGGCGTTCTCGGGCGGTTCGGTCGGCGCGATCTACCGGCAGTTCTCACTCACGATCGTGGCGGCGATGGTGCTGTCCGTGCTCGTCGCGTTGATTCTCACACCCGCGCTGTGCGCGACCATCCTCAAGCCGATTCCGAAGGGTCATCACGAGCAGAAGAAGGGCTTTTTCGGCTGGTTCAACCGCACGTTCGAGAAGAGCCGCGACAAGTATCACAGCGGCGTGTACCACGTGATCAAGCGCTCGGGCCGCTGGCTCATCATCTATCTCGCGGTGATCGTCGCGGTCGGCATGCTGTTCGTGCGCCTGCCGAAGTCGTTCCTGCCCGATGAGGACCAGGGCACGATGTTCGTGATCGTGCAGACGCCCGTGGGCTCGACCCAGGAAACCACGGCGCGCACGCTCGCCAACATCCAGAACTGGCTGCTCAAGGATGAAGGCAGCATCGTCGAATCGGTGTTCACGGTGAACGGCTTCAGCTTCGCAGGCCGCGGCCAGAACTCGGGTCTCGTGTTCGTGCGGATGAAGGACTACAAGCAGCGTCAGCACGCGGACCAGAAGGTTCAGGCGCTGGTGCGGCGCATGTTCATGCACTACGCGAGCTACAAGGACGCGATGGTGTTCCCGGTGAATCCGCCTTCGATTCCCGAACTCGGCACCGCATCCGGCTTCGACTTCGAGTTGCAGGACCGCGGCGGCGTCGGCCACGCAAAGCTGATGGAAGCGCGCAACATGCTGCTCGGCATGGCTGCGAAGGATCCGGCGCTCGCCGTCGTGCGCCCGAACGGCCTGAACGACACGCCGCAGTTCACGGTGAACATCGACCGTGAAAAGGCCAACGCGCTCGGCGTGACCTCGGCGGCGGTCGACCAGACCTTCTCGATTGCCTGGGCGTCGGCGTACGTGAACAACTTCCTCGATACGGATGGCCGTATCAAGAAGGTCTACGTCATGTCCGATGCGCCGTTCCGCATGACGCCGGACGACATGAACAACTGGTACGTGCGCAATAGTTCGGGCGGGATGACGCCGTTCGGCTCGGTCGCGAGCGGCCACTGGTCGTTCGGTTCCCCGAAGCTCGAGCGCTACAACGGCATTTCGTCGATGGAAATCCAGGGCCAGGCGGGGCAGGGCAAATCGACGGGCCAAGCCATGACGGCCATGGAGCAGATCGCGGCGAAGCTGCCCCCGGGCATCGGCTACGAATGGACCGGTCTGTCGTACCAGGAACGCCAGTCGGGTTCGCAGGCGCCGATCCTCTACGGCATCTCGATCCTCGTCGTGTTCCTGTGTCTCGCGGCGCTGTATGAAAGCTGGTCGATTCCGTTCGCGGTCATCATGGTGGTACCGCTCGGCGTGCTCGGCGCACTGCTCGCGGTGACCTTGCGCGGCCTCGAGAACGACGTGTTCTTCCAGGTGGGGCTGTTGACCACCGTGGGTCTCTCGGCGAAGAACGCGATTCTGATCGTGGAGTTCGCGCGCGACCTGCAAGCCGAAGGGAAGATGGGGCCGATCGAGGCGGCACTCGAAGCTTCGCGACTGCGTCTGCGGCCGATTCTCATGACGTCGATGGCGTTCATTCTCGGCGTGCTGCCGCTCGCGATCAGCAACGGCGCGGGTTCGGCTTCGCAGCACGCCATCGGCACGGGTGTGATCGGCGGCATGATCACGGCCACGTTCCTCGCCATCTTCATGATCCCGATGTTCTTCGTCGTGATTCGCGCGAAGTTCGCCGGCGAGAAGGAAGACGCGGACGTCGCGCTCCAGCACTACGAAGAGCACCACGCTCACGACAATGACGACGAAAACGGCGCGAATGGCGATGGCGCCGGCGGTCAGGGCGGCACGGGCGGTGGCAACGGCGGCAACGGCGGCGACGGCCCGGGCAAGGAAGGACATTGAGATGCATAAACTATCCGTAATTGCAGTGGCCACCGCAGTGGCCACCACCGTCCTCGCGGGTTGCACGATGGAGCCGTGGTACCACCGGCCCGAGGCGCCGGTCTCGCAGACCTTCCCGCAGGGCGGCGTCTATGCGACGCAACCCGGCGCGACCGGCCAGAACGGTCAGGCCGCCCAGAGCGCCAATGGTGCCCCGGCGACCGACATCGGCTGGCGCGAGTTCTTCATCGATCCGCGCCTGCAGCAACTGGTCGCCATCGCGCTGAAGAACAACCGCGATCTGCGCGTCTCGGTGCTCAACGTCGATGCGGCGCGCGCGCAGTATCAGATCACGCGCGCCGAGTTGTTCCCCGCGATCAACGGTGTGGCAACGGACACGCGCACGCGCGTGCCGAGGAAATTTCAGACCACGGTGGACAATCCGTACAGCGTCTACAACGTGGGCGTGCAGGCGTCGTGGGAAATCGACTTCTGGGGGCGCATCCGCAGCCTGAAAGACCAGGCGTTGGCGCAGTATCTCTCCACGGCGTATGCGCGCAAGTCGGCCGAGATCACGCTCGTTTCGGAAGTCGCGGACCAATATCTGACGATGCTCTCCGACGACGACCTGCTCAAGATCACGCAGCAAACGCTGAAGACGGCGCAGGACTCGTACAACATCACGAAGGCGCAGTTCGAAACGGGCACCGGCACCGAACTCGATTTGCGCCAGGCGCAGACCGTGGTCGAGGATGCGCAGGCCAACCTGCAGGCGCAAATGCGCGCCCGCGCGCAGGCCGAGAACGCGCTGGTGCTGCTGATCGGCGAGCCGCTGCCGGCGGATTTGCCGCAAGGCCTGCCGCTCGACGGCCAGGCCCTGCTCAACGACATTCCGGCAGGACTGCCTTCGGACATGCTCACGCGGCGTCCCGACATCATGCAGGCCGAGGAGTCGCTGCTCGCGGCAAACGCCAATATTGGCGCGGCGCGTGCGGCGTTCTTCCCGAAGATCTCGCTCACGGCGGCGTTCGGCACCGAAAGCCTCTCGCTTGGCGGGCTCTTCAAGGCAGGCACGGCGGCGTGGAGTTTCGTGCCGCAGATCACGCTGCCGATCTTCGAGGGCGGTTCGAACATCGCGAACCTGCAACTCGCCAATGTCGAGAAGCGCATCGAAATCGCCAATTACGAGAAGTCGATCCAGTCGGCTTTCCGCGAAGTGGCCGATGGCCTCGCTGCTCGCGGCACTTACGATGAGCAGATCGCAGCGCTCGAGCGCAGCACCTTTGCGAACCAGCGCTCTCTCTCGCTCTCGGAACTGCGCTACAAGAACGGCGTGGACAGCTATCTCCCCGTGCTCACCGCGCAGACGAGTCTCTACAATGCGCAAAAAGCGCTCATCACGGCGCGGCTCGCGCGGCTGACCAACCTCGTCGATCTCTATCGTGCGCTCGGCGGCGGCTGGATCGAGCACGCGGGCGAGACGCCGCGCCCGGCCGATGCGCCGGTCGATTACGGCGCGGCCAGCGCGCCGGTGGCCGCTTCGGCCGCGACGGCGGGGTAACGCTACGGCTTGAACAGCACGAAGCGAGAACGCCACGGGAGACTGTGGCGTTTTTTTATGCGCGTGTGAGCGAAGAGAGGGGCATCGAAAAAAAAGCGCCACGGTTTCCCATGGCGCCGAACCAGCAAAAGACCCCGCCCGCCTGAGACACCTGCGAGCGGGTACCTCTCGCGTCAACTCAATACGATCGAACTGGTCGAACCCATACGGTCCGCTTAGTGCGCGGCCGAACGGGGCATTTCGTGGCGCGCATCGGGCCCGTGCGGCACTTGCTCCGCGCCATGGCGGCTTTCGAGATCGTGCCCGGCGCGGCGGATGGCGCGCTCGCCGGCCCCTTCGCTCTTCGCGCTCTTTGCGCCGTTGAAGATCAGGTTCAGCACCACCGCAGAAACCGAAGCGAGCAGGATGCCGCTATGGAGCAGCGGCGAGAGCGCGGGCGGCAGCTTTGCGAAGAAGTGCGGCGACACCACCGGCACGAGGCCGAAGCCCACGCTCACGGCCACGATGAAGAGGTTGTGCTGGTTCTTCACGAAATCCACGCGCGAGAGCACCTTGATGCCGTTCGCCGCGACCATGCCGAACATCACGATCCCCGCGCCGCCCAGCACGAAGGAGGGGACCGAGGCGACCATCTGCGCCATCTTCGGAAAGAGGCCGAGCAGCACGAGAATCACGCCGCCCATGGCGCACACGTAGCGGCTCTTCACGCCCGTCACGCCAATGAGGCCGACGTTCTGCGAAAACGACGTATGCGGGAACGAGTTGAAGATGCCGCCGATCATCGTGCCGAGACCGTCCACACGCAGACCGCGCACGAGCGTGGCCCGATCGACGGGGCGCTCGACCATGTCGCCCACGGCGAGGAACATGCCCGTCGATTCGATGAAAGTCACGAACATCACGATCACCATCGTCGCGATCGGCAGGATGTGGAACTGCGGCATGCCGAAGTGGAACGGCATGACGATGCCGACCCACGGCGCGCTTGCCATGCCGGCGAGATTCACGCGGCCGAGCGCAAGCGCGATCGCGAAGCCTGCGACGATGCCCAGCAGCACCGAGATATTGGCGATGAAGCCGCGCCCGAACTTGTTGATGAGCAGGATCAGCGTCAGGACCAGCAGCGAGAGGCCGAGATAGACGGGGTTACCGTAGTCGGGGTTGCCCACGCCGCCTGCGGCCCAGTTGATGCCGACTTCCATGAGCGAGAGGCCGATCACCGCGATCACGGTGCCGACCACCACGGGCGGGAAAAAGCGCAGGAGCTTGCCGATCGTCGGCGCGATCACGATGCCGATCGCGCCCGCGGCGATGGTCGAGCCGAAGATGTCGAGGATGCCGAGCGAGGGGTTGGTCCCGATGGCGATCATCGGGCCGACCGAGGCGAACGTGCAGCCCATGATGACGGGCAGGCGGATGCCGAAGATCCACAGGCCGAGCGTCTGGATCAGCGTGGCGATGCCGCAGGCGAACAGGTCGGCGCTGATGAGGAACGCGATCTGGTCCTTCGGCAGGCCGATCGCGCCGCCGACGATGAGCGGCACCGCGACCGCGCCCGCGTACATCACTAGCACGTGCTGGATGCCGAGTGTCAGCAACTGGCCGAACGGCAGGCGCTCGTCGCAGGGGTGGACCCGCCGTTGGCCGGATCGCTGGGCGGCCTGGTCCTCGATGCCGTTCGCTTGCATGTCGTCTGTCTCCGTCTCTTTGTTGAAGAATGTGGCCTCCAAGGTATGCGGTACGAAAACATGCAACAAGACCGCTGGTGGCTATTCCGTGCTTTCCGGCGACGATATGCGCACGCCCCGGCGGAGGGGCCGCATAAGGGGGCGATCCGCCCCGGCGGACCGCGCGCGACGGCGTTCCGCTGGCTGCCGCGCGCGGTGCTTGCGGCCGCGCGAGAGGCGGCGCAGGGCGCGAAGGCCCCTGTTTAAAGCTGTCGAAGGGGTTTGCCCGGTAGCGCGACGCGGCGCGAGCCCGGCAGCGTCGAGCCGTGATGACGGGTCCGTGCGCGGATTCGCCATCGCGACAAGATGCGCGCCTGTCATTCCGCATATGGCGGAGTCCTTATGCTCGCCATTTCGGAGACGGTATGTGAGCGTTTTTCCGTTGCGCATTCATCCATCGGGTTAACCCGCGAATACGTGCTTTTCGCATCGAAATCGGCTGCGTTGCGAGCGGATTCGCGGCATGCTCGAAATCTGCCTTTGACGGCGAATTCAACTCGATTCGCGTCGCGCCTCCTGTCGGTATGATGGCTTGCCCTCAACCCCGCATCGCGTACGTCTCCCATGAGCTCAACTGAAACACGCTTCCTCGGCATCGATCTCGGCACCGGCTCGCTCAAGCTCGGCATCTTCGATGGCGACGGCGTCGAGCGCGCCGCCGCGAGCGTTGCCTACGCCCTCGAAACGCCGCAGCCCGGCTGGGCCGAGATCGCTGTCGAACGCTGGTGGGAAGCGCTCGTCGCGGCCTGCGCGCAACTGCCCGGCAGCGAACGCGCCGCCGTGCGTGCGATCGGCTTTTCCGGGCAGATGCATGGCGTGGTGCTGACCGACGAAACGGGGCGCGCGCTGCGTCCCGCGATGCTCTGGCCCGACACGCGCGCGCATGCGCTGCTCGATGCATGGCCCGATGAGCCCGCGCATCCGCAACCCAATCCCGTTGCGCCCGGCATGGCTGGGCCGTTGCTGCGCTGGGTCGCGCAGCACGAGCGGCAAGTCGCGCAGTCCGCGCGCTGGGCGCTGCAGCCGAAAGACTGGCTGCGTGTGGCGCTTGGCGGCGCGTTCGTCGCCGACCCGTCGGACGCGTGCGCGACAGCGCTCGCCGCGCCCGATGGTGCGTGGGATTTGGCGTTGATCGAGCAACTGGAATTGCCATCGCGCTGGTTCGCGCCGCTCGCCGCATCGTGCGAGGCGAGCGGCACGCTGGATCCGGCGGCCGCGCGGCTGCTGGGCCTGCCCACCGGCGCGGTGCTCGCGACGGGCGCGGGCGACACGCCTTGCGCCGCGCTCGCCAGCGGTCTTGCTCAAGACGCCGAGGGCGACGCACTCCTCACCACGGGCACCGGCGGCCAGATCGTCGTGACCGCGGCCAGCGAACCGCATGCGCGGCGCGGCCTGCATCGTTACCGTTCGGCCACGGGCGGCTGGTACACGATGGCTGCGATGCAAAACGTGGGCGTGGCGCTCGAAGCGGTGCGCGGATGGCTGGCCTACGACTGGGCGCGCGCGTACGCCGATGCGTTCGCCGTCCCGCCATCCGCCACGCTCGCGTTCCTGCCTTACCTGAGCGGCGAGCGCTCGCCGTGGCTCGACCCGGCGGCGCGCGGCGGCTGGCTCGGTGCCTCGATTGGCGATTCGCGCGGCACGCTCATGCGGGCGGCGTTCGAAGGCGTGGCATTCGCGTTGCGTGCGGGTCTCGACGCCGTGCGCAGTACGCAGGAAGGCACGGGCGACGGGCACCCTGTGGCGAGCCTCAAGCTCGCGGGCGGCGGTTCCGTCGACCCGCGCTGGCGGCAGTTGCTCGCCGACGCGCTCGGCGCGAACCTCTATGCGATCGACTGCCCGAACGCGGCCGCGCGCGGTGCCGCGCTGCTGGGGGGCCTCGCTTGCGGGCACTGGCGCATGAGCGATCTCGCCGCGCTCGCGCCGGCGGCGATCCATGTCGCGTCGCCGCGCGAGGACGCCGCGCTCGCACAGCGTTACGCGCGCTTCATCGATCTCTATGGTCGCGTGAGGACCTGGTTCGCACCGGCATCGCGCTGATTTCGCCCGATGCGAAACCCGGGCGGTGCAAACCCGCTGGGCGGCCATCCTGCGTGCCGTAGAAGCGCAAAAGGCGTTGCCACCGTCAGGAGGCAACGCCTTTTTCGATGCGCGCGCAACGACCTAGCGCCGCCCGATCAAACTCGCCCCATAGACGAGCGCAGCGAGCGCGGTAATCCAGAAGCTGGTCGGCCAGTCGGTGTAGAAGGCGAGCGTCACGCCGAGCCACGCTTGCGCTAGCGCGAGCAGCGCGGCGAGCACGAGGCCGGTGGAAAGGCGCGTGGTGAGATTCTGCGCGGCGGCGGCGGGGCCGACCATCAATGTGAAGACGAGCAGCACGCCGACGATCTGCGTGCACGCTGCCACCGCGAGCGCGGCGATGGCGAGGAACAGCATCGAGACCGCGCGCAGCGACACGCCCTTCGCTTCGGCGAGTTCGGGCTGCAGCGAGGCGAACAGCAGCGGACGCATGATGGCCGCGAGCGCGACGAGGCTCGCCACGGCGAGCGCGGCGAGCACGCCGAGCGTCTCGCGGTTCACGCCCAGCACGTTGCCGAACAGCAGCGCCGTGACTTGCGTGGCGTACGCCGTGAAGAAGTGCAGAAACAAGAGCCCGAAGCCGAGCGCGAGCGAGAGGATCACGCCGATCGCGACGTCGCGGCCCGCGAGCTTTTCGCCGAGCGCGCCCATCGAAACGCCCGCGGCGAGCGTGAAGCCCACCATGCCCCACATCGGCGAAATGCCGAGCAGCACGGCGCCCGTGGCGCCCGTGAAGCCCACGTGCGAGAGCGCGTGGCCCGCAAAGGTCTGTCCGCGCATCACGAGGAAATAGCCCACCACGCCCGCGAGCACCGCGACGATGCCCGACGCCGCGAAGGCGTTCACCATGAAATCGTATTCAAGCATCGTGTGTGTGGCCGTGTGCGTTGTCGTTGTTGCCGTGGTCGTGTCCGTGCCCGTGATCGTGCCCATGGCCGTGGCCGCCATGGTCATGCTCATGCTCGTGGTCGTGCTTTTCGACTTCCACGTCGCCGGACATCACGAAGATGCGGCCCTTCATGCGCATGACCTCGATGGGCGAGCCGTAGAGACGCGAGAGCATGGGCGCGGTGATGACTTCGTCCACGCTGCCGAGCGCCGCCACGCCATTGCCGAGGTAGAGCACGCGGTCGAGCGCGTTGAGGAGCGGATTGAGTTCGTGCGCGGAGAACAGCACCGCGATGCCAAGCTCGCGCTGCACGCGGCGCACGAGTTCGACCACGCCGCGCTGATGATTCGGGTCGAGGCTGATGAGCGGCTCGTCGAGCAGCAGCAGCTTCGGGTCGCCGAGCAGGCATTGCGCGAGCAGCAGGCGCTGGCGCTCGCCGCCCGAGAGTTCCGAGAGCGGGCGATCCGCAAGCGCGCTCGCACCGACGAGGTCGAGCACGCGGGCGACGTCGGCGCGCGTGGCGGCGTCGGCGCGCGGCAGGCCCCAGCGGTGGCCGTCCGCTGCCATCGCCACGAAGTCGCGGCCGCGCACCCTGCGGCTCGCGAGTGCGGTGCGCGTTTGCGGCATGTAGCCGATCTTCGCGTTGCCGCGCGCGACCGGCTCGCCCAGCACGCGGATCGCGCCGCGCGCGGCGGGCACGAGGCCGAGAATCGCGCGCATGAGCGTGGTCTTGCCGGCGCCGTTCGGCCCGAGCACGCCGATGAATTCGCCCTGGTTCACCGCAAAGTTCGCATCGCGCAGGATCGTGCGCTCGCCAAGGGCGAGCGTCACGCCCGCGACGGTGAGCACGGGCACCGGCGCATGGTGAGCGGCGCCGGGCTGTGCGTGATGCGTGGGCGAAGGGCCGGCCCCTGTCATGAAATGTCCTTGCTGAGTACGGTTAATGTTGCGCCGGCTTTTGCGCGCGAGCGCTCGCCGCGAGCGCCTTGTCGAGCGCATCGAGCTGCGCGAGCATCCATTGCTGGAAATTCACGCCGGCCGGCTGCGTTTCGGTCACGCTCACCGACGGCACGTTCGACTGGCTCGCCAACGCCAGCATGCGCCGCGTGAGCGCTTCGGTCGCCTGGCTGTTGTAGATCAGCACGCGCACGCGGCGCTCGCGCAGGTCGCGCTCGAACGCGGCGATGTCGGAGGCGCTCGGCTCCGTGTCGTTCATCGCCGCGAGCTGGAAGCGCTGGTTGCGCATGTCGAGGCCAATCGCATCAGCCATATAGCCGAACACCGGCTCCGTGGCCGTGACGGGCTGGCCCCGGTAGCGCGCGCGCAGTGCCGCGACCCTGGCGTCGACCGGCTGCAGCGAGGCGAGGAACGCCGCCAGGTTGGCATCGTACACGCTCTTGTGCGCCGGATCGGCGGTGCCGAGCGCGGCGCTCACGGCGCGCGCCACGGCGGGCATGGTCTTCGGGTCGTACCAGAGGTGCGGATTGTCGCCCGCTTTCCTGCCGACCAGGTCCGCCGCGACGATCGTCGTGCGGTCCTTGCCCTGTGTGGCGCCGAGCAGCTTCGTCATCCACGGGTCGTAGTCGGCGCCGTTGTAGACCACGAGGCGCGCGCTCTGGAGCGCTCGCGCCGTCTTCGGGCTCGCTTCGAAGAGGTGCGGGTCCTGGTCGGGGTTGCTCAGGATGCTCGTCACATCCACGTAGCTGCCGCCGATCTGCTTGACGACGTCGCCATAGAAGTTCTCTGCCGCGACCACGGGAATCGCCGCGTTGCCCGCTTGCGCCGCGAGGGCGGCGCTCGCGCCGCCAAACGTCGCGCCAAGCGCAAGGGCGACGCCCGCCGCCAGGCGGGCGAGAGCCGGCGCCAGGCGATGGCGCGCCGCCGCGATAGCGGGACAGCGGGTGAAATTCGCGCGGGTGAACGTCAGCATGGTTCTATCCTTGTCTTGAGCCGAAGCGAGAGGAGACCGCGAATGCATCGGTGTCGCGAAGGCGCGATGATATAACGTATCACTCGGATTGGCGAGTCGTGCCGCGATCCGGCCATTCAGTCAGGGGCCGTTGCGAGACCACAGCCACAGGAGGATTGCGCATCGCACCATTGAAATGTCGGCCGATCGCGTTTGTTCGCCTTGACAGGCTCCTACTCGTATCCGATCATTCGATCAACGACAGAGCAAATGCTCACGCGTCGGGCGAACGCTCAGATATATCCCAAAGTGTTTCCGCGCGCGCCCGAACGAGCGAAATTGGAGACAAACCTGTGGCACATCCCGCGACCCCGGTGGCAGGACGATTGCAAGACAAGGTAGCCGTGCTGACTGGCGCGGCGAGCGGTATTGGCGAGGCGGTCGCACGGCGCTATCTGGACGAAGGCGCGCGCTGCGTGCTCGTCGACGTGAAGCCCGCCGGGTCCATCGCACCTGCGCTGGCCGCCGCGTACCCGGAGCGCGTGCTCGCGCTCACGGCCGACGTCACGCGCCGCGAGGACATCGACCGTATCGTGCTGAGCGCGGTCGAGCGCTTTGGCCGCATCGACATCCTCTTCAACAACGCGGCGCTCTTCGACATGCGCCCGCTCCTCGACGAATCGTGGGACGTGTACGACCGCCTCTTCGCGGTGAACGTGAAGGGCATGTTCTTCCTCATGCAGGCCGTGGCGCGCCGCATGGTCGAGCAGGGGCAGGGCGGCAAGATCATCAACATGTCTTCGCAGGCGGGCCGCCGCGGCGAGGCGCTCGTTTCCCACTACTGTGCAACCAAGGCCGCGGTGCTGAGCTACACGCAGTCGGCGGCGCTCGCGCTCGCGCCGCATCGCATCAACGTGAACGGCATTGCGCCGGGCGTGGTCGACACGCCGATGTGGGAGCAGGTGGACGCGCTCTTCGCGCGCTACGAGCACCGGAAGCCCGGCGAAAAAAAGCGCCTCGTGGGCGAGGCCGTGCCGCTAGGGCGCATGGGTCTGCCCGAAGATCTCACGGGCGCCGCGCTCTTTCTCGCATCGGCCGACGCCGATTACATCACCGCGCAGACACTCAACGTGGACGGCGGAAACTGGATGAGCTGACCTTTCCCGCAACGCCTGCCCGGTGCGACACGACAGCTCGACTGCAGCACGACATAACGCAACGAACAAGGAGACATCGCCATGAAACCTGCTTTCAAGACCGCAGCAACGTGCATAAGCCGCGCCGTGAGCGTCGGCGCGCTCGTCGCCGCGGCTAGCGCAGCGCACGCGCAGACGGTCACGATCGCCATGTTGAACAACCCGGACATGATCGAGCTGAAGAAGCTCTCGCCGGCTTTCGAAAAGGCGAATCCGGGCATCAAGCTGAACTGGGTGATCCTCGAAGAGAACGTGCTGCGTCAGCGCGCGACCACCGACATCACGACCAACAGCGGCCAGTTCGACGTGATGATGATCGGCACCTACGAGGCGCCGCAGTGGGGCAAGCGCGGCTGGATCGTGCCGATGACGAACCTGCCTGCCAGCTACGACCTCGAAGACGTGGTGAAAACCGCGCGCGACGGCCTCTCGTACAACGGCACGCTCTATGCGTTGCCGTTCTACGTGGAAAGCTCGATGACGTATTACCGCAAGGACCTGTTCGACAAGAAGGGCCTCAAGATGCCCGAGCAGCCGACCTATGACCAGATCAGGGACTTCGCCGACAAGCTCACCGACAAGTCCGCCGGCACGTACGGCATCTGCCTGCGTGGCAAGGCCGGCTGGGGCGAGAACATGGCGTATGTGACGACGGTCGCGAACACCTTCGGCGGCCGCTGGTTCGACGACAAGTGGCACGCGCAGCTCACCTCCCCCGAGTGGAAGAAGGCGGTGAACTTCTATGTGGATATGCTGAAGAAGGACGGCCCTCCGGGAGCCAGTTCGAACGGCTTCAACGAGAACCTCACGCTGATGTCGTCGGGCAAGTGCGCGATGTGGATCGACGCCACGGTGGCCGCGGGCATTCTCTACAACAAGCAGCAGTCGCAGGTGGCCGACAAGATCGGCTTCGCGGCGGCCCCCACCCAGGCCACGCCCAATGGCGCGCACTGGCTGTGGTCATGGGCGCTCGCGATTCCCAAGTCTTCGAAGTCGCAGGACGCCGCGAAGAAGTTCATCGAATGGGCCACCTCGAAGGAGTACGTCGAGATGGTCGCGAAGGACGAAGGCTGGGCTTCGGTGCCGTCGGGTACGCGCATTTCGACGTATCAGAATCCCGAGTACAAGAAGGCCGCGCCGTTCTCGGACTTCGTGCTGAAGGCGATTCAGACCGCCGATCCGACTCATCCCACCGCGAAGCCGGTACCGTACACGGGTATCCAGTTCGTTGGGATTCCTGAGTTCCAGTCGTTCGGCACAGTGGTGGGCCAGGGCATCGCCGGCGCGGTGGCCGGGCAGATGAGCGTCGATCAAGCGCTCACCGCGGGCAACGCGGCTGCCGATCGCGCCGTGGCGCAGGCCGGGTACCAGAAGTAACCGCAACGCCGCAAAGCGAAGCGGCAAGCGTAGTACCGCGAGCGCGCGCCGGGCCATCCGTCGCGCGCACCCTCGCCAAGCCGATGCGGCGCCGTGCTCCGGCAGGCGCTCAACAGAGAAGGGTGGTCCTCATGCGTCATCTCCATCTCCCCATGCCTCTATTCAATCGAGCGCGCACGCCACAGAAACCGCAGCAGGTCGAAGCGCGCCGCTCGGCGTCACGCTGGCTCGTGTCGCCGTCCGTCGCGGTGCTGCTGCTGTGGATGACGATTCCGCTCGCCATGACGATCTGGTTTTCGTTCACGCGCTACAACCTGCTGAACCCCGACCTCAAGGGTTTCGCGGGCTTCGACAACTACCGGTTCCTCGCCACCGATCCCTCGTTCGTGCCGTCGATCCTGCACACCATCGAACTGATCGCGGCGGTGCTCGTGATCACCGTGGTCGGCGGCGTGCTGATGGCGGTGCTGTTCGACCGCAAATTCGTCGGCCAGGGCGTGGCGCGGCTCTTCGCGATCGCGCCGTTCTTCGTGATGCCCACGGTGAGCGCGCTGATCTGGAAGAACATGATCCTGCATCCCGTGTATGGCCTCGTGGCGGTCGCGATGCGCTCGCTGGGGATGACGCCCATCGACTGGTTCGCCGTGTATCCGCTCACCGCGGTCATCATGATCGTGGCGTGGCAGTGGCTGCCGTTCGCATTCCTCATTCTCTTCACGGCGATCCAGTCGCTCGACCAGGAGCAGAAGGAGGCGGCGAAGATCGACGGTGCGGGCCCGATCGCCTTGTTTTTCTACATCACGCTGCCGCACTTGCGGCGCGCGATTGCCGTTGTCGTGATGATGGAATCCATTTTCCTGCTCTCGATCTTCGCCGAGATCTACACGACCACGGGCGGCGGTCCCGGCAACGCGACCACCAACCTCACTTACCTGATCTACTCGTTGGGCCTGCAGCAGTTCGACGTGGGCATCGCCTCGGCGGGCGGCATTCTCGCCGTCGTGCTCGCGAACATCGTGTCGTTCTTCCTCGTGCGCATGCTCGCGCGCAACCTCAAAGGGGAGTACGAAAAATGAGCCAGATTACCGCTACACCCGTGCAATCGGCCGACGCAGTCCACCATTCCTCGCCGATGCAGTTCATCGGCCGCGTGCTGCCCGGGCTGCTCGCGTGGCTTATTGCGATCGCGCTGTTCTTCCCGATCTTCTGGATGACGATCACGGCCTTCAAGACCGAGCAGCAGGCCTATATCCCGACGATCTTCTTCGCGCCGACGCTCGACAGCTTCCGCGAGGTGTTCGCGCGCAGCAACTACTTCGCGTTCGCCTGGAATTCGGTGATGATTTCGGCCGGCGTGACGATCGTGTGCCTGATCTTTGCCGTGCCCGCGGCCTACGCCATGGCGTTCTTCCCGAACCATCGCACGCAGAAGATCCTGCTGTGGATGCTCTCCACGAAGATGATGCCTTCGGTGGGCGTGCTCGTTCCGATCTACCTGCTGTGGAAGAATACGGGGCTGCTCGACACCGTGAGCGGGCTGATCATCGTCTATACGCTCATCAACCTGCCCATTGCGGTATGGATGGCCTATACGTACTTCAACGAAATTCCACGCGACATTCTCGAAGCCGGCCGCATGGACGGCGCGGCCACGTGGCAGGAAATCGTCTATCTGCTCATGCCGATGGCCGTTCCCGGGCTCGCTTCCACGGCGCTGCTCCTGATCATTCTTTCGTGGAACGAAGCATTCTGGAGCATCAACCTCTCGAGCTCGAACGCCGCGCCGCTCACCGTGTTCATCGCCTCGTACTCCAGTCCGGAAGGGCTCTTCTGGGCGAAGCTCTCCGCGGCGTCGCTGCTCGCGGTGGCCCCGGTGTTGATCGTCGGCTGGCTTTCGCAGAAGCAGCTGGTGCGCGGCCTTACGTTCGGGGCGGTCAAGTAAGCCGACAAAGGGAATTGAACCCAGCGAAATGGACGAATCCATGCCCATTCGAGCCCTGATCTGCGACTGCGACGGCGTGTTGATCGACAGCGAAGCCGTGGCGGCCGGCGTGCTGGTGCGCGAACTCGAAACGCGATGGCCCGGCGTGGCGGCGGCGCCCGTCGTGATGCCGCTGCTCGGTTTGCGCATCGAGCGCGTGCTGAGCGGCGCGGGCGCGGCGCTCGGGCGCAGCCTCACGCCAGCCGATATCGATGCGATCCGCACCGTGGCCGAGGCGAATGCGCGCGAGGCGCCGCTTTTTCCGGGCGTGCTCGCCGCGCTGGAAGCCGTGGCGCTCACGAAGGCCTGTGCGAGCAACAGCTACACCGCTGTGGTGCGCGAAGTGCTGGCGCGCAACGGGCTCACGCGCTTCTTCGGTGAGCGCGTGTATTGCGCCGATATGGTCGCGAAGCCCAAACCGGCGCCCGATGTCTACCTCGCTGCGGCGCAGGGCATGAGCCTCGCACCCGCCGCATGCCTCGTGGTGGAGGACAGCGTGGCGGGCGTGAGTGCGGCGCGCGCGGCGGGCATGACGGTGCTCGGCTTCGTGGGCGGTACGCACGTCGGTGGCGACGCGCACGCGCACGAGTTGCGCGAAGCGGGCGCGATCGAAATCTTCGACGACATGACGACGCTGCCCGCGCGGGTGGCGCAACGAATCAACCAGGCGCAAGCGCGCTCTTACTGAGCGGTGCTGCGCAAATCCGCCGCAACGGAACGGAGACATATCATGGCAAGCGTGATCCTCAGAGACGTCCTCAAGCGCTACGACGACAACGAAGTGCTGCGCGACGTGAATCTCGACATCGGCGACGGCGAGTTCGTCGTGTTCGTGGGCCCGAGCGGCTGCGGCAAGACCACGCTCATGCGTATGATCGCGGGTCTCGAGGACATCAGCGGTGGCGACTTGCTGATCGACGGCACGCGCATGAACGACGTGCCGCCCGCCAAGCGCGGCATTGCGATGGTGTTCCAGTCGTACGCGCTCTATCCGCACATGACGCTCTACGACAACATGGCGTTCGGGCTCAAGCTCGCGGGCGCGAAGAAGCCCGAGATCGATGCGGCCGTGAAAAACGCCGCGAAGATCCTGCACATCGACCACTTGCTCGACCGCAAGCCGAAGCAGCTTTCGGGCGGCCAGCGCCAGCGCGTGGCGATCGGGCGCGCGATCACGCGCAAGCCGAAGGTGTTCCTGTTCGACGAGCCGCTCTCGAACCTCGACGCCGCGCTGCGCGTCAAGATGCGCCTCGAATTCGCGCGGCTGCACGACGACCTGAAGACGACGATGATCTACGTGACGCACGACCAGGTCGAGGCGATGACGCTTGCGGACAAGATCGTCGTGCTTTCCGCAGGCAATGTCGAACAGGTCGGCAGTCCGAATCGTTTGTATCACGCGCCCGCGAACCGTTTCGTGGCGGGCTTCATCGGCTCGCCGAAGATGAACTTTCTCGACGGCACGGTGCAGCAGGTCGGGAGCGACGGCATCGTCGTGCGCTACGCGACGGGCGATACGCAGAAGGTGGGCGTCGAGCCGGGCAACGCTCGCGAAGGCGACAAGGTGACGGTGGGCATCCGTCCCGAGCACCTGCACATCATGACGGGCGAGGAAGGCGTGAGCGCGAAAGCGATGACGGTGGAGTCGCTCGGCGACGCCGCTTATCTTTACGCAGAATGTCCGGTCGCCCCCGACGGCCTGATCGCGCGCGTTCCGCCACTCGAGCAGCACGCGCGTGGCGAGGCGTTCAAGGTCGGATCGACGCCCGATCATTGCCATCTCTTCGACGCGAACGGCCAGGCGTTCGAGCGTCGCTTCGCGCAGCAACTGGCTGCGTGATTTCACTGGCTCGCTGGACGCACCGCCTCGATGGTGAGGCGGTGTGGTGAGGCGAGGTACCGGAAGTTGCCTTTGTGAGCCCGCTGCGCGGGCTTTTTTTTTCGGCTCTTCGCAGATTTGCCGGTAGGGCTCAGTTCGACCCAAAACGGTCCGAGGGAATTTGGGTAAGCGGACCTTCGACGTGGAGCTTACGGCAACCGTAAAGTCGCGAAGCCGTGGGTAGGGCTCAATGTTAAGCACAGGGTTTGCATCACACACTCGGAGCGTGTGGTCTTGGTCCACGCCACTTAAATGACGACAAAACTGCTTCCAGAATTTCCTTTAAACGCAGCATTGACTCAGCTGATACATCGATCTCGCCATAATGACCGTCTGACATTGTAGAACCATACTTTGAGCCGTTAAGACAGTTCAGTACAAGAACGCCGCCCCTTGGCGCATTGATGAACCCGTTTTCAATTGGTTTAAGCTCAAGGGGCACGATCTTCAAGGTGTTGAGCTGTGTTGCGAACACCGCGAAGATGAGGGAAAGCATCTGCGATCTTCTCATGATGAGTTGCCACTTCCTCAGGGACATTTTCTTCCTTCGCAAGAACGCCGAGGAATTTGTCGAAAGCATCAAGTGCATACAAAAATGCGCGGGCATAGATGAACGGCAAGTTATGTTCGAACTCGCGCGGCACACCTCCGGCCGCCCACTTTTCTCGCTTGAAGCGCACTTCGGTTTCAAACCGAATTTCGTCAAAATTTTCGCAAGGCTGGACGCCAGCCTCTTGCTCAATGATGCGCCAAATTTCAGACCGACGCTGCGAATCGCGCTCCCAGTTTTCACGATCTGCAAACGACGGGCGAATCGACTGTGCACCAATAAACAGGTTTAACGCCGCATTGGCTTCGAAAAATTGCGATTCAAGCGATCGAAGCTGCCCCTGAATTCGCCATGCCCAGTTCCTATCTTCGCAGTCGAGCCAAGTGCCTGGGGTAGCTATTTCAAATACGATCATGGTCGTCCTTCAACGCATAGTTTTTGTCTTTAATCCATCTCGCAATGCAATCAACAAACTGGACGACGTCGACCTTACCCGGGCCCCGATGCCAAAGCAATAGCTGCGTTGCGAACGTCACACTGGCGACTCGCACGAGAGTCCGGTTCGGGGCGTTGCTGGAAATGACCGCACCTGGGCCGACTACAGCCTGTCCACAAAGCGTCTCCCCGGAAAACCCGCGATCAATTTTCCCGCCCTCAACGAGAGTCTTCAGGCGCTCAGCGTTCGATTGCCGCGCGCGCGCAGAGCTCGTCGGTGACGAGCCCGGAGAGCCAGCCGCCGTTGAGCGCCGCAATGACCGCTTCGCGTTTGCGGGCCCCACCCGCGAAGCCGATGGTCGGGCGGCGCGGCGGCGAGTCGAGGTGCACGCTCGTCACGCGGCGGCCAGTGGGCGAATCCACGCGCTTGCCGGCCGCGTCGATGGGCAGGCCGAGCATCTCGGCCACGGCGCCCTGGCTCATCAGTTCGCGCACTTCCTCCGAGGTGATGAAGCCATCCTCATGGAGCGGGCAATGTTCGCCGATATTGCCGATGCCCACGAACGCGACATCGGCCTCGCCCGACAGCGATTCGACGATGCGGTAGAGCCGGTGATTGCACCATTGCGCGCGCTCGGCCTCGCTGTCGGCGATGAGCGGTGCGGGCAGCAGAAAGTGCTTGCCGCCGGTCTTCTCGGAGATGTGCAGCGCGACGTCGTAGCGGTTCGAGGAGCCGTCCTGCGCGATGGCGCCCACCATCGAAACGAGCCGGTGCTGCGGCCGCTCCAGCTGCGCGATCTGGTCGACAGCGGCCTTGAGTGTGCGGCCGCTGCTCACGGCCACCACCATCGGCCGCTCTTCGGTCAGATAGCGCTCCATGACCTGCGCGCCCGCCACCGCGAGCTTGCGGTCGATCTCCTCGCGCGTGTCGTTGTCCACGGGCACCACTTCGCAGACCGAAAGGCCGTAGCGCTTCGAGAGCTTATCGGCGAGCGCGAGGCAATCGGCGAGCCGGTGATCGACACGCACGCGTATCAGGTTCTTCTCGACCGCGAACGCGACGAGACGCTGCGCGACCGGGCGCGAGACCTGCAATTTCTCGGCGATTTCGTTCTGGGTGTTGCCGGCCACGTAGTAGAGCCAGGCGGCGCGGGTCGCGAGATCGAGTTTTTCGGTGGACTTGGGCACGGTGGTGTTCGAGGCGGGATCGGGGCCGAAGTGTACTGCACGCCTCACGCGAGACGTTCGCGCGAGGGTTCGAACAGCGGGCGCACGTGGCGGTACAGCGCGCGGTAGGCGGTGAGCCGCTCGCGCAGCGCCGCATGGCGCGCGGCGTTCGGCGTGTACTCGGCCACGACGGGCGGCTTGCTCAGCACGTCGCTCGCGGCGCCGCCCGCCGCCAGCCAGCCGAGTCGCGCCGCGCCGAGCGCGGCACCGGTCTCGCCGCCGCCGTGCTGGCGCGTGGGCGTATTGAATGCGTCGGCAACCAGTTGCGCCCAGTAGCCGCTGCGCGCGCCGCCGCCCAGCATCGAGAGCGCGCCGACTTCGGTGCCCGCGGCCGCGAGCGCGTCGAGGCCGTCGGTGAGCGCGAGCGTCACGCCTTCGAGCACGCCGTAGCCGAGCAGCGCGCGATCGGTCGCGTGCGTCATGCCGAAGAAGACGCCCTGCGCATAGGGGTCGTTGTGCGGTGTGCGCTCCCCCGAGAGATACGGCAGGAAGAGCGGCGCTTCGGCCAGCGCTTCGGCGCTGAGCCGTTCGACTTCGGCGAGCAGCGTGGGCTCGTCCGTGCCCGTGAGTTTGCAGACCCAGCGCAGACAGCTGGCAGCCGAAAGCACGACGCTCATCTGATGCCAGCGGTCCGGAATCGCATGGCAGAACGCGTGGACTGCCGAGGCGGGATTGGGCCGGAAGCGGTCGCCGACCACGCAGAGCACGCCAGACGTGCCGAGCGAGACGAAGCCGTCGCCGGGCTGCGTTGCGCCTATGCCGATCGCGCTCGTCGCGTTGTCGCCGCCGCCGGCCGCGACGACCACGTCGTCGCGCAAACCGAGTTCGCGCGCCAGTTCGGGCAGCAGCGTGCCGGAGGGCGCGCTGCCTTCGGCAAGCGAGGGCATTTGCGCGCGCGTCAGGTTGCAGGCGTCGAGGAGCGCGTCGGACCAGTCGCGTTTGGCCACGTCGAGCCAGAGCGTGCCTGCTGCGTCGGAAGGATCGGACACCTTGCCGCCCGTGAGGCACAGGCGCAGGTAGTCCTTTGGCAACAGCACGCAGGCCGTATCGCGAAAGACCTGCGGCTCATGGCGCGCGACCCACAGCAGCTTGGGCGCGGTGAAGCCCGGCATGGCGAGATTGCCCGCGATGCGATGCAGCTGCGGCGCGCGCGCGGTGAGTTCCGCGCATTCCTGGACGGCGCGCATGTCGTTCCAGAGGATCGCGGGGCGCAGCACGTTGTCGTGGCGATCGAGCAGCACGGCGCCGTGCATCTGCCCGGAGAGGCCGATGCCGCGCACCTGCGCGAATTCGTGCGGGTGCGCCTCGCGCAGCGCCGCGAGCGCGCGGCGGGTGCCGTCCCACCAGTCGGCGGGATTCTGCTCGGACCAGCGCGGATGCGGACGCGACACCGTGAAGGGTGAGCCGGCGGTGCCGATCGCGCGGCCATCGGGCGCGAGCAGCAGGACTTTCACTTCGGAGGTGCCGAGGTCGATGCCGAGATACATGGGCGCGCGCAAGTGGTGATGGGGGTTGCGCTACTTTAGCCGCGCGCCGGGCGCGACGCCATGCGCGCCGACCCGGACGGCGCGTGGCGCAGGTGTCGAGCGCCCTTCTTTGTGCGCTTCGATGCCTTGCTTCAAACGCTGCACCCGCGCGAGGCGAGCCACGCATCGACACGCGCGAGCGCGCCGCGCACGGCGCCTGCGAGTGCAGGATTGCCGGCGAGACCGCCCCACAGCAGCTTGTCGTCGAGAAACGCCGCGACGGGGTCGCCGCTTTCGAACATGCGATGCACGGCCGCTTCGTCCATCACGCCGTCCTGATAGCGGTAGGGCAGCGTGCCCTTGTGCCAGCGTTCGAGAAAGCGCAGGAAGAGCGCGGGCAGCATGGCCGTGGCGCCCGGCGTCGCACCCCCGGCGATGCGTTGCGCCAGCGTGGGCGTGATGAAGCCGGGGATCTTCGAGTAGCCATCTGCGGCCACGCGCTGGTTCGTGTCCTGGATGTACGGATTGCTGAAGCGTTCGAGCACGACGTCGCGATACGTCGCGAGATCGAGCGGGCTCGGCGTGAGGCAGGGAATCACGTCTTCGCTCACGTACTCGCGTGCGAAGGTGCGAATGTCGGCGTCGTTCGTGCCTTCGTGGATGAAGTCGAGCCCGACGAGCGTACCGGCCCACGCAATGCAGCTGTGCGTAGCGTTGAGGATGCGGATTTTCGCCTCCTCATAAGGCATCACCGATTCGACCATCTCGGCGCCCGCGCGCTCCCAGGCGGGCCGCCCCGCGCAGAAGTGATCCTCGATCACCCACTGGATGAACGCCTCGCCCATCACGGGGCAGGCGTCGTCCACGCCGGTCGCTGCTTTCACGCGCTCGCGCACGTCCGGTGTGGGGCGCGGCGTGATGCGGTCGACCATGGAGTCGGGGCAGGCCGTGTTCGCGTCGAACCAGTCTCGCAGATCCATCGCGCCACGCAGCGCGAGGAATTCGCGCATGCCCGCATGAAAGCGCTTGCCGTTGCTGCGCAGGTTGTCGCAGGTTTGCAGCGTGACGGGGCTGCCGTTGCGCGCCATCCGCGCTTCGAGGATCGCGGCGAGCGCGCCGTAGATCGTCGTGCGGCCGCCATTGAGATCGGCGGCGAGATCGGGGTTCGCGGTGTCGAGACGGTCGTGCTCGTCGAGGTAATAGCCGCCTTCGGTCACCGTGAAGGCGATGATCTTGCACGATGCGTGCGCACCCGCATCGATGAGGCCCGCAAGATCCGCGGACCACGGCAGCACGCGCGTGATCGAGTGGATCGCCTCGTAGGCGCGCTCGCCCTTGGGCGTCACGGTTTCCAGCGTATAGACGCCGTTTTGGGCGGCGAGCGCGTCGAGCACGGCGTTCATGTCGGAGCGGATGTTGCCGACGGTGAGCGCCCAGGCGGCCTCGTTGGCCTTGCGCGCGAGGTTTACGCGGTGCAGATACCACGCCTGATGCGCCCGGTGAAACGAGCCGGCGCCGATGTGCAGGATCACGTTCGCATCGCTGCGTTCGGTGTTCATTCGGTGTCTCCTTGCTCGAACCGGCCGACCGGCTCGAGATTGAGCAATTGCTCTATTGATGAACGAATGATCGTATCCGGTCGACCGAAAGTCAAGCGGACGGCGGCCGTTTTCCGTGGCGCGTTGCGGCGGGCGGGAAGGGGCGCGCGGCGCTCAAACGCGCGGCGCGCGAACGTCAATGGGGAATGTTGTGGCGCACAAGGCGCCGGGGGAATTCGACGAAGGGCTAGCCGCCCTGGTCGCCGCCTGGCTCCACGACGCGCTCGACCGCCGCAACCGCCCGCGCGGTCGCATCCGCCGCGCAGCAATCCACGACGATGCGCTCCGGCATCGCCCGCAGCCAGGTGAGCTGCCGCTTGCAGAGCTGGCGCGTGGCGAACACGCCTTTGTCGCGCATGGTGTCGTAGTCGATCTCGCCGTCGAGGTATTCCCACACCTGACGGTAGCCCACGCAGCGCATGGACGGCAGGTTGGCGTTCAGGTCGCCGCGCGCGCGCAGTGCCTTGACCTCGTCGATGAGCCCGCCCGCGAGCATCGCGTCGAAGCGTGCTTCGATGCGCGCGTGGAGCACGCCGCGATCCGACGGTTCGAGCGCGACCGGCACGAAGCGGTAGCGCGCGGCTTCGTCCTCGCGCGTGGACGGCGTGGCGAGCAGCACCGACATCGGTTGCCCGCTCAGCATGAAGATTTCGAGCGCGCGCTGGATGCGCTGCGAGTCGTTGGGCGCGAGGCGCGCCGCCGTGGCCGGATCGACGAGCGCGAGGCGCGCATGCATGGCGGGCCAGCCGTCGCGCGCGGCTTCGGCGTCGAGTTGCGCGCGCACCGCGGGATCGGCCGAGGGCAGATCGTTGAGGCCTTGCGTGAGCGCCTTGTAGTAGAGCATCGTGCCGCCCACGAGCAGGGGCACGTTGCCCCGCGCGACGATCTCGCCGGTTACGCGCAATGCGTCGGCGCGAAAATCGGCGGCTGAGTACGCATCCAGCGGATCGACGATGTCGATCAGGTGATGCGCGGCCGCCGCGCGCTCCGCAGCGGTCGGCTTGGCCGTGCCCATATCCATCTCGCGATAGACGAGCGCCGAATCCACGCTCACGATCTCCACCGTGCGACCGCGCGCCGCCGACTGCGCGGCATAGGCGAGCGCGGCCGCCGTCTTGCCCGAGGCCGTGGGCCCGAGCAGGCACGCGACGGGCAACGCGTTGCCTTCTGCGCCGCTTCCGTGTTTCGTGGACTGCGTCATTGACCGCGCATGAAGAGCCGATCGAGATCGGCGAGCGTGAGCTGGTACCAGGTCGGCCGGCCATGATTGCACTGGTCGGCGCGCTCGGTCGCTTCCATCTGGCGCAGCAGCGCGTTCATCTCGTCGAGCGTGAGACGCCGGTTTGCACGCACCGCATGGTGGCAGGCGAGCGTGCCGAGCATTTCATGCTGGCGCTCGGTCAGCACGCGCGAGCCGCCGTACTCGTGGAGGTCGGCCAGCACGGCGCGCGCGAGCGCCTGGAGGTCGGCGTCCTTGAGCAGCGCGGGCACCGCGCGGATCGCGATCGAGGTGGGCGAGAGCACGGCGAGGTCGAAGCCCAGCGCTTCGAGCGTCGCCTTTTCTTCCTCGACGGTGCCAGTCTCGACGGGATCCGCCGTCATCGAAATCGGGATCAGCAAGGGCTGCACGGCGAGCGAGCGTTCGGCCAGCGCCTGTTTGAACTGCTCGTAGAGAATGCGCTCGTGCGCGGCATGCATGTCGACGATCACGAGGCCGCGCGCGTTTTGCGCGAGCACGTAGATGCCGTGGACCTGGCCGAGCGCGAAGCCGAGCGGGTGGTCTTCGCCCGCTGCGAAGGCGGGCTGCGGCGCACCCGGGTCCGCTGCGTCCTCCGCCTGCGCCACCGTTGCGCCTTGCGCCGTGCCCGCGCCTACGTCCTTGCGGCCGAAGAGGGCGTCGTAAAGTGCAAGCGGCTGCGCGACGGGCAGGCTGCCTTGAGTCATGCGCGACTGGCGCAGCCAGGTGTTGCCGCTGCCCGCGCCGGCGCTGCCGCCTGCCGGGCCGAAACCGGACGCGCGCGAACTTGCGCCGCCCGCGCCGCCAAAGCTGCTCGCGACGCTCGCGGTGCCGAACCTGCCGTCCGCGCCGAAGCCGCCGCTCGCGCCGGACACGCTGTGCGAACCGCCGGAACGCGCGTAGTCTGCCGCGCCGGAGCTGCCGCCAGCGCCCGAAGCCAGCCCGGCCGAGGCGCCGAGCACGCCCGCGCCCGGCAAGGGCCGCGGCTCGATGAGCGCGGCATGTCCACCCGCGGTCGTTTCCGGCGAGGCGCCCGCGTGGCGCGCGAGCGCGCGCTGCACGGCATGGAACACGAACTGGTGGATCGAGCGCGAGTCGCGAAAACGCACTTCGATCTTCGAGGGATGCACGTTCACGTCGACGGCCTCGGGCGGCAGGTCGAGGAACAGCACGTACGACGGGTAGCGGTCGCCGTGCAGCACGTCCTCGTAGGCCGAGCGCACCGCATGCGTGAGCAGCTTGTCGCGCACGAAGCGGCCGTTCACGAAGAAGTATTGCTGGTCCGCCCGGTTGCGGCTCGCCGTGGGCAGGCCCGCGCAGCCGTAGACGGCGAGCGGCCCCGCGCGTTCGTCGAGCGGCAGGTGGGCCGTCGCGAAGACTTCGCCAAGGATCTTCGAGACACGGGTGGCGGGGTCGCTCGCATTCCAGTGCTCGACGGCGCGGCCGTTGTGCAGCACGGAGATCGCCACGTCGGGGCGCGCGAGCGCGCTGCGGCGGATCATTTCGAGGCAATGGCCGAGCTCGGTCTGCTCGCTCTTCAGGAACTTGCGGCGCGCGGGCGTGTTGAAGTACAGCTCGCGCACCTCGATGGTCGTGCCTTGTCCGCCAGCTGCGGGCGAGATCGCGCCCGTGTGTGCGTCGATCTTCACGGCGTGCGCCGCGTCGGCACTGCGGCTCGTGATCGACATTTCGGCCACCGAGGCGATCGACGCCAGCGCCTCGCCGCGGAACCCGAGCGTCGCGACGCTCTCGAGTTCGGCGAGGGAGCGGATCTTGCTGGTGGCATGGCGCATGAGCGCAAGCGGCAGTTCCGTTTCGGGAATGCCGCAGCCGTCGTCGGCGATGGAAATGCGCTTCACGCCGCCTTCGTCCAGCAGGATGCGCAGCGTGCTTGCGCCCGCGTCGAGCGCGTTTTCGAGCAGTTCCTTGACGACGGAGGCGGGCCGCTCGACCACCTCGCCCGCGGCGATCTGGCTGATGAGCTGATCGGGCAGCGCCTGGATCGCCCGCGCGGGCTGCGCGGCGCGCTGTGCGGCCGCGTTGAGGACAGCGGTCGCGGCTTCGGCGGCGCGAACGGAATCGGGCGTGCCGCCGGTGGATTCGGGATTCGAAGACATGCGCGCAATTATAGCGAGTCGGCGTGGCGAGCCCGGCGTGCGTCTCTCTCGCGCGAAACGCCCATCTCGGGGTGCTTTGTGCGTGAAATCACCGAATTTGGCGGGATTTTTTCGTGACGGCCGGGCACTTTCGGTATCATGGCGCGGTCAATTTGCCTTCTCGCGCAACACCGGGCGAACGCGCCTTTTCAGGTCCGCGACCCACGTTCAATAAGGGACACCTTTGGATACGCTTCTGCAGTTCGCCAACCTTGTCTTGCACATCGACACGTTTCTTGGCGTCTTCATCCACCAGTACGGGGCCTGGGTCTACGCGGTGCTGTTCCTGATCGTGTTCAGCGAAACGGGCCTCGTCATCCTGCCGTTCCTGCCGGGCGACTCGCTGCTTTTCATCGGCGGCGCGTTCGCCGCCACGCACGAGATGCATCTCGGGCTGCTGATTTTCCTTCTGGTTCTCGCGGCGGTTTCCGGCAACACGGTCAACTACCTTATCGGCCGCGCCATTGGGCCCAAGGTGTTCAACACGCACATCCCCGTGCTCGAGCGCTTCCTCGATCGCGCCGCGCTGCAGAAAACCCATGACTTCTATGAGCGTCACGGCGGCAAGACCATCGTGCTGGCGCGCTTCATTCCTGTCGTGCGCACGTTCGCGCCGTTCGTCGCCGGCGTCTCGCAAATGAGCATGCAGCGCTTTCAGGTCTTCAACTTCGCGGGCGCGTTCTTCTGGGTGCTGCTGCTCGTGCTGCTCGGCTTCTTCTTCGGCAACATCCCGTTCATTCGCCAGTATCTGAACGTGATCGTGCTGGTCGGCATAGGCGCGGCGGTCGTGCCGGTCGTGCTGGGCGGCGTATGGAAGATGATGCGCAAGAACTCGCGCGCCGCTACGGTGCGCAAGCCGAACGGCGGCTGAACGCTGCGCCCGAACATCGTTAGTGCATGAAAAAACGGCATCGCCTGCGAAGGCGATGCCGTTTTGTCTGGTGCGTCTCTGGTGCGCCGATATGCCGATGCGAGGGGCGATTCAGCCGACGCGGCGAACGATCGATGGCGTCTCGGGCGTTGGATAGCCGGCGTCCTTGAAGGTCTCGACGATCGCGCGATTGGTGTCGAAGTAGACCTGCCAGTAGCTTTCGTTGTTCGTGTAGGGACGCACGGCGAGCAATGGGCCTTCCGGCGTGAACGAGAGGATCTCGACGTCGGGCGGCGGCTCCTGCGAGACGTTCGGAATTTTCGCGATGGCCGCGCGCAGGCGCCGGGTTGCATCGACGGCATCGACGCCGTTTGCGATCTTTGCGGTTAGCTCTACGCGGCGCCAGGGCGTCGCGCTGTAGTTCGAGATGGTGTCCGAAAAGATCTTGTTGTTGCCGACGATGTTGACCACGTTGTCCGGCGAGATGATGGTCGTGCCGAAAATTCCCAGCTCCTTCACCGTGCCCGTAACGCCGCCCGCCGTGACGAAGTCGCCCACCTTGAACGGCCGCAGAACCTGCATGAACACGCCTGCCGCGAAATGCGCGAGCAGGCCGCCCCACGCGGTGCCGATGGCGAGACCGAGACCGGCGAGCAGCGCGGCGAACGAGGTGGTCTGCACGCCGAACACCTGGAGGATCGCGAGGACCAGCAGCAGGTTCAGCACGGCGGCGAGAATCGAGCTGAGGTAATGCGCGAGCGTCGGGTCGACGCGCTCGTTGCGCGCGAGCACCTTGCGCAGGAGGCCGGCGATGAAGTTGATGGCCCAGCGTCCGATGATCCACAGGACGATCGCCGCCAGGACCTTGGTCCCGAAGTCGATGCCTCGGGTCATGACGAATGTACGGATGGTTTCGAGATCCAAGATGCCCTCGCTTGTGCCGTTGATTGAGCCGGTAGGAACGTACAACTGACATTGGCGGGGAGTCCGGCGCGCGTCGTGGCCGGCGTCTATCCCTCGGTGCCTATTTATAGGCGAAGTGGCGGAAGCGCGCATCGAACGTGCCCGATCGCCTCCGCGTGGACCCTGGGCGCCGCGCGATGCGCAGGCGCGCAATACTGCACGCATAGCCCTTCGCCACTTTCGTTGCGCAAAGCGGCACGGATACGAACCGGGAAGCCGCCATGAACCTTCACAACACCGGGCTCAATGCCAACACCGAGAAGCTGGATGAACTGCGCTCCACGCAGATCGCGGTCGGCTGTCGCGAAGTCAGCGCCAGGCGCGCGCACTGGAATACGCTCGGCAAGAGGAGCCGCGCAAAACGTTCGTAAGACCGCCAAGGGCAAGAAAGGCCGACGAGGGATCGGCGCGATACGCGGCCTGCGCCTCACATCGGCAGCGTCGATTTGCTGTAGGCAGACGTTTCGATTTCGAGTTCGCCGGGGCGTGCGCGTGCCTTGCGCGCTTTCCGCCGGCGCGTCCGCCACGCCAGAAGTAGGGCGAGCAATGCGGCGAGCGCGTAGGAGAGGGCGCGTTCCGGGTAAGTTTCGCTCGGGTTGTGCGCTTGCCAGTTGCCGCCTGCGTCGGCGAAGACGAGGAAGGTGACTGCCGTATCGAACGTGAGGGCAATCGCCATCAAACCGGCAAAGACGCGTGTGCCATTGAGCGTGACATCGGGGCGCGCGCATCGGACGAGCCAGCAGCCGGCGCGGACGGCGACGAGCAGGGCGAGATTCGAGATCAGAAAAGAGACGAAGTTGACCATGACGCGAGTTGACCGGACGAGCGACGCAATGCTCGCGCGGGGCAGCGGGGCTCGCGATCGTTGCGCGCGCCGGCCCCGGGCGACGGGTGGCGCGATCTTGGCACGGAGATGCATCTCGATAAATGCGGGCGCACCGCATCCGCTGGCGCACGGTCGGGGCGCGTGGCCGCGCGAGCGCGGCCGGACGCGGCTTGCGCGGGTTTGTGAAGCATTGTCAGGTGTGCGCACGGGTTGCGTTCGCACAACTCTCTCGCGCCCGGGCGCGCAGCGCAGCTTCAGCCCGCATCGGGCAAGGGCGATTCCAGCGGCGTGCCTTGTGTCAGGTAATGGCCGAGCCATTCGCTCGCCGGGCCTCTTGCCGCATCCGTGCGGTGAATCAGCGAGACGTGGTAGTTCACCGAGCGCCGGTCGGCGAGCGCGACGCACACGAGCCGTCCGGCATCGAGATCGGCTTGCACGAGATGCCTCGGCATGGACCCCCAGCCGAGGCCCGCGAGCAACAGCCTGTGTTTTGCGCCGAGGTCGCCGAGCTTCCACGCGCGATTGCTGTACACGCCGAAGGTTTGCCCTTCGGTCAGGCGGCTGCGGTCGGTCAGGACGAGCTGCGTGTGCTCGCGCGCATCCGAAATGCGCACTGGCTGATCCGCCTGGGCAAGCGGATGACAGGGGGCGGCCACGAGCACGAGTTCCACGGTGCCGATGGACTGCGCCTCGATCACATGCGGCCAGTTGTCATTCGGCCCGCTGATGCCGAATGCGCAGTCGCCGTCGAGCACGAGCTTGAGCACGCCGCCGAGCGCTTCCATCGTCAGATTGAGCGCGACGGTGGGGAACGCGAGCGCGAACGCCTGCAGCGCCTCGACGAGGCGTTGCGACGGAAACATCACGTCCACGGCCAGCGAGACCTCACCCTCGAGCCCGCGCTGCAGGCCGGCCGCCTTGGCGTTAAGCTGGCCCATGAGCAGATCGAGACGGCGCGCGTCGGCGAGGATCGCGCGGCCCGCGGCCGTGAGCGCCGGCTTGCGCTTGCCGCGCTCGAAGAGCGCGACGCCCAGCAGCGCTTCGAGATTGGCAATCGTGTAGCTGACGACCGACTGCGCGCGGTCGAGCTGCCGCGCCGCCGCCGAGAAGCTGCCGGTTTCGGCAACGGCGATCAGCGCGCGCAACTGTTCGAGGCTCGGGGAGCGGTCCATCGTCAATCTATCGAAAAAGTGGATGGTAACGATCCATTGTAGACGATTGTTTGAATAGGATTGACCGGGTAAAGTGCCCCCTTTGAATATTGGAGCCGTATGTCGATGAACCCTACCGTCAAGCCCGTCGGCCGTTATAACGGCGTCGCCATGCTGCTGCACTGGCTGATTGCCGCATTGATCGTCTGGGGCTTCGCGCTCGGCTGGGTCATGACCGACATTCCCGGCATCACGCCCACCAAGCTGCGGTATTTCTCGTGGCACAAGTGGATCGGCGTGACCGTGCTTGCGCTCGTGCTCGTGCGCGTCCTGTGGCGCGCCACGCACACCGCGCCGGCGCTGCCCGGCTCCATGCATGGCTGGGAGAAGTTCGCCGCGCACGTGGGCCACTTTGCGCTCTATGTGCTGATGGTCGCCATTCCGGTGACGGGCTACCTCTACAGTTCGGCAGCCGGCATTCAGGTGGTGTACCTCGGCATCTGGCCGATGCCCGTGCTGATCGACCCCGATACCCAGCTCAAGGGCGTGCTGCGCATCGTGCATGTCGCGCTCAACTACGCCTTGCTCATCCTGGTCGTGCTGCACGTGCTCGCGGTCATCAAGCATCAGTTGATCGACCGCCAGAACATCCTCTCGCGCATGCTGCCGTTCGGCGCACCGCGCGACTGATCGCCCGGCGCACCCCGTTCCGATACCCAATCCCGATGCCTCCCACCCTGGACTGAACGCCCATGATCCAACGTCTTGCCCATACCGCTTCCGTCGTCGCGCTCGGCGCGGCGCTCGCCGCCGGCGCGGTTTTCGCGACGAACGCCGATGCTGCCGCCGAAGCCGCGAAGAATTCCGTGACCGCCGTCTTCAAGCAGATGAACGTGCCGGTGGAAGGGCGCTTCAACCGTTTCAGCGCCGACGTGCGCTTCGATCCGGCCAACATCGCGGCATCGAGCGCGAAGCTCGACGTCGAAGTGGCGAGCTTCGACATCGGGGCGCCCGAGTACAACAAGGAAGTCGCCAGCGACGAGTGGTTCGATGCCGCCCGCTTCCCGCACGCGACTTTCATCTCGACGCAGATCAAGCCGGGCGCGAACGGTGCATTCAGCGTGGCCGGCAAACTGACGATCAAGGGCAAGACGACCGACGTCGTCGTGCCGGTCCAGTACCGCAAGGACGGCGCCAACCAGGTGTTCGACGGCACGTTGCCCATCAAGCGCCTCGCGTACAACATCGGCGCGGGCGAGTGGAAGGACACCTCGGTCGTTGCCGACGACGTCCAGATCAAGTTTCACATCGTGTCCGCCGCGCACTGACGCGCCCGGGACATCGCTTTTTCACGCAGTTTCTCTCGCACCAGGAATCGCCATATGAAGATCACGTTTATCGCCGCGGCCGTTGCCGCTTCGCTCGCTGCTGTCGTGGCCACGCCGGCGCTGGCGGCCGCCACGACCTACAACCTCGATCCGATGCACACGTACCCGAGCTTCCAGGCCGATCACTTCGGCGGCGTCTCGGTGTGGCGCGGCAAGTTCACGAAGAGTTCGGGCACGGTCACGCTCGATCGCGAAGCGAAGACGGGCACGGTGGACGTGACGATCGATGCATCGTCGATCGATACCGGCAACGCGAAGCTGGACAAGCACGTGAGCTCGGCCGAATTCCTCGACATCGCAAAGTACCCGACGGCCACCTACAAGGGCACGTCGATCCGTTTTGAAGGCGACAAGCCGGTGGAAGTGATCGGCACGTTCACGCTGCACGGCGTGACCAAGCCGCTGAACCTGAAGATCGATTCGTTCAAGTGCTTCCAGAACCCGATGCTCAAGCGCGAAGTGTGCGGCGCCGACGCATCCGCGCAATTCGACCGTGCGGACTACGGCGTGAACTGGGGCCAGTCGTATGGCTTCAAGACGGCCACGACGCTGCAGATCCAGGTCGAAGGCGTCAAGGCAGACTGAGTTTGCGCGCGGCAGAGGCCGCGCCCGGCTTGATTTGGAGCCCGTGCGCTGTCAGGCGTACGGGCTTTTTTGCAGATGCGGTGGATGTACGCAACAACGCTTCGAGTCTATCGTCGTCCAGAACGAAATTGACGGTCGCATCGCCAAACGTAACGACGTCGAAGCGTCGTTGTGTTATCGGCGTCGGCAGATCAAATATGTCGCCCTGGAGCGCATGAATATGGCTGTGATTTACGGACGCATTGAAGCGATCAATGGCGACGGGAGAGATGTCGATGCCAAAACTCTCCTCCAACGAAAATTTTTTGGCGAGGTGCAGGAGCAGGCGACCATCACCGCAGCCCAGATCAAGAATATTGTGCCCATCGCGGACAATGGATTCCGCGGCGGAAAAATCCCATGTCGCACGGACTGTCGTCAATTCATACTCGTCGAATAGCGGTTCGTCGAAGTAGTAGTGGCTGACTCTGAGATCCGCCATGCCCGATGTCACGATGCGATCCAAAGGGGCTTGCAGTTTGATTGATCTCGGATCTTTTGGCTTCGATCCGAAGCGTCCTATGCCATCCATCATTAAGCTCCTTTGGGAACCATGCCTGGTCGGTTTTTGACATTCAGTGCGATGCCGCATGCGCCGATGATCGCCGTTGCGACTCCAACAGCCATGAGGGCCATGCTCACGTGGGCCGTACTAATCATGCCGGCGCTCAGGAATCCGAGAAATACCGAAGTCTGGATGCAAAATATGTAGGCCGGCATCAGGTCGATACGCCGCTGCGGATTGATTGCCTTCATCATGAAACTTGCTGTGAGCGCGTTCTGGATGCCGTTTGCCGATCCGATCAGAAACGTGGCGCACATGATGATCCATGCCGCGTCGCTCAATGCGAGCCCCAAGATGCCGAAGCCGATGATAGTTGCGGCAATGGAGGCGCCGGCAGCGTCGCCGAATTTCGCAAACATTCCGGCAAAAGCCATGGGACCGACGATCAGCCCCATACTCAACGCGCTGACGACGAACCCGTAGGTCTCGGCACTGAACTGCAGTTCGGTGCGAATTCGAAATATCAACAGCACATTGAGCGTGGATGTCAGCACGATCGTGATCAATACCGGCACTACCGCACGGATCACGCCTGCTGTGCGAAAGAGATCGAGCAGGTCGAATCGTCCCTTCTGCTTTACTTGCGTGGGCGCCTGAACGGATTTTTGATTGAAAGAATCCAGTACCTTGAAACCTAGCGCGGTAACAGGCGCGGCGACCAACACCAACAATGCCAGCAGCAACAGCCCCCGTGAACGCTCGGCCATGCCATACAGCAGCCCGCCGAGAGCCGGGCCGCCCACGTAACCCATGTTCCGCACCGATTGCGTAATCCGGTTTACGCGATCGATGTACCGATCGTCGTTTGTATAGCCTGGAATGGCGACCATGATTGCTGCCCAAAGAACGGACCCCGTGGATCCGAGCGCCATTGACACGACGACGTAGCTCCAGAACTGATCGGCCGAGGACGCGACCGTTATCAGAATCGACTGTAGGAGAAATACCGCGGGAATCGTTTTGCGGGGCTCGATTCGCCGGAGGATCATCGGTGAGATCGGGCTGGAAAGCATGCCTCCGATGAGGCCGGCGGCGAGCAATATCGATACCCTGGAAGTCTGGTCAGCCAGCCTCAGGGCAAAGGTCACTTGAGCCGCTTCATCGACGAAGCTGCCAAACGACAGGGAGATACAAATAAGAGCAAACGCCCATCGACCTTTGATGCCCATCAAAGTGCTCCCCACCGCGTCAGCGTTGCGGCGACACTCAAGAGATCATCGTTCAGCAGCTCGTCTTTCCCGCTCGATAAATCCGAAATGTTCACTTGCTGACCGGCCGACAGGCAATTCAGAAATTCATGCAATGCGTCGCTGTATCTGAAGCTGCCGCAATGGCCGTTGGCCGCGACCAGCACCTCGCCCGCCTGCATTACTGGCGTCCACTGCAGGGTGCTGACGGCGTTGAGGGCGATGACATCGTCCAACTCTTCGACTTCGACGATTGGACGGCCGACATTCATACGGCTGCTGGTGTCCGAGATCAGTTGAGAAATGATCATGCGTCTTTTCAGAAACGCACCGTCAAGCAAGATCTTCAGGGATGAAAGCAGAAGCTCGCCATCAGGGTTCAGCTTTGCGATGCCCGAGGAGCGTACGTCATGGCGGGTACGATTGGGTGCCTGAAGCAGGCCCTTCAGGTAGTTCACATTTTGCTGGGAATCGTTGCCGGTTTCCCAAAAAGCGATATTCACGTTTACCGAAACGTCCGATTTAGTTTCTGCAACGTGCAGCCAGTCATGGGGGAAATAGGTTACACGATTGATTTTGTTCTCAAGCGGACTTCCTTCAGACTTGAATGATTCATAATAGGGAAATCGCACGCCAAGGAGATCCGACCGGTTTCCGGGCCAAGTGAACATTGTTTTCCCATCTCGCAGGGTGAACCCGAAATTATGTGCATGATCCGCATGAATGCCGATATATGTGGATGAATATCGACCGATAAAGAAATCAATATCCACGCGGCCGCCAGGCCGATAGCCTAATGACAAGGCGAGCTGGTCGGAAAACGCTTTTGCAACATCCCAGATAATGGGGCTTGCCGTATGAAGCCCGTAGTACATGACCATCCATTCGTCGTCGCCGGCAAGACTTCCAATTCTCGATACATAATCATCGAGTGTGTTATCGGGCGGAAGCGCAAGAAAATCATGACGCGGTACTGATGTGCGCTTTCCATTGAAAGCGGTTATGGCTTCGGACCGGGAGTTGCACGATCGAATGTCGTTCGCGCACACCGCATATTCCTTGAGCGCACCCAGCACGTCTTTATCCTTGAATGGGATCCGCGATATATCCAGCTCCGCCGCTTGCCTACCCCATAATTCTTTTGCAAATTGCGTTGACAATAATGCGACCATATTCGACTCTTCGTTCGGAAAAATATGGAGAATTGAGCAAGGGGCAAAGCCCTTGCTCCGGGAGTGGAACAGCAATGCAGAGCATTACCGCAGCGTTCAGGCAGCCTCGGCGACAGCCATGACTTCTTCATCATTACGCTGCGCGTATTTGACATTGGCCACAACCGGCTCTACCTCGACATCATTGCGCTGTGCGTATTTGACGTTGGCCACGGCGGGCTCGACCTCGTCAGCGGTCAATTCATGAATTATCTTTACCTTTTCCAGGGAAATCGTCATTTTGATGCTCCTTTTTAACCGAATTGCATTTATGGCAGGTGATGCGCACTTCCTTGATCGACTTGCAGCGTAGACGAAATCGGGATCTATTCAATCGTCCTGGCCCTGCCCTGATTAGACGGGCCAGGCAAGAACATTTTTCCTGTTTCGATGTGTCGTATTGATTGGAAGCACGTCTTCAGTCTAGACAATAAATTTGAAAATAAAACGTGATCTATCATTTTTAGGAGTTTTCCTAAATCTTAGCGCTCTTGCCTAACGCTTTAGGCGATGTGGAACTCACCATACATTGCGCAAAAATTGCCATATGTGTCGTCTTCAATTCGCGCGACATTATGATTTTCGGATAGCTCAATCATTTAGCTTTCGCGCGCTGGATATCGCGCTAACAGGCGGGTTTTGCACGGACGGCACGCATACTTGTTAGCGCCGATGTAAAAATGACGCACCTCGCCGAAGTAAACTTGACCCACCTCGGGGGTGCAAGATGGCGGCTTTTTGCCGCCGATGCTGAGTCAGGAGCAAGCAGTGGAAATCAAGGTGTTGGCAAGACGTGGAATGGGCGTACGGGAGATAGCGAGGCAGTTGGGCATCTCGCGCAATACGGCGCGTCGCTATCTGCGTGACGAACAGGCCGGGCACTATAAGCAGCGCGAGCCGCGTGCGACGAAGCTCGAGCCGTTTAAGAGTTATGTGCTCGAACGTGTGGCGGCGGCGCGGCCGCACTGGATTCCGGCGACGGTGCTGCTTCGCGAACTGCGCGACGTCGGGTACGAAGGCGGCATCAGTCAGTTGAAGGCGTTCCTAGCGCCGCACAAGCACGTTGCCGCCGAGCCGGTGGTTCGCTTCGAGACTGCGCCGGGCAAGCAGATGCAGGCCGACTTTACGGTCATTCGCCGGGGCCGCGCGCCGTTGTTGGCGTTGGTCGCGACTCTTGGCTACAGCCGTGCGAGCTTCGTGCGCTTTACTGTCAGCGAGGACGCGACGACGCTGTGTGAATGTCTGCGCGAAGCGTTCTTCCACTTCGGTGGCACGCCGGAGCAAGTGCTGTTCGATAACGCGAAGTCGGTGATTATCGAGCGTGATGCATTCGGCGAAGGGCAGCATCGATGGAATACGCAGTTACTCGCGTTGGCGGAAACGTACGGCTTCACGCCGAAGGTATGCCGCCCCTATCGAGCCAAGACCAAGGGCAAGGTCGAACGTTTTAATCGCTATTTGAAGGAGAGTTTCGTAGTGCCGCTCGCGGCTACCCTCAAGCAATCGGGGCTGACGTTGGACGTCGATGCCGCGAACGCGCACATTGGGCGGTGGCTCACCGAAGTCGCTAACGTACGCGTTCATGCGACGACACGTGAGCGCCCGGCAGCAAGGCTGATGCTTGAACAGGCTTCGTTGCTGCCGTTGCCCGCAACGAAGATGGCGCCCTTGCCGGCGGCGTCTCGGCCTCGCCGTGTGTTGCCGCGTGAGAGCCTGCAACATCCGTTGGCGGTCTACGACGCGCTGCTGGAGGTGGCCGCATGAATTTGCAGCACGAACGCATTGCTGGCTTGTGCATGCAGCTCAAGCTCGACTGTATGGCCCGCGATTGGGGTTCGCTCGCGCAGCATGCGGCAACGCGCGATGCGAGCCTGGCCGACTTCCTAGAGCAATTGCTACAGGCAGAATCCGATGCACGCGAAGAACGTAAGCGACAGACGCTTACGAAGCTCGCGTCGTTGCCGAGCATCAAGACATTGGAGCAATACGACTTCGCCTTCGCTAGCGGCGCACCGCGAGCGCAGATTCAAGAGTTAGCCAGCTTGACGTTCATCGAGCGCGCCGAGAACGTGGTGCTGCTCGGGCCGAGCGGCGTCGGCAAAACGCACATCGCGAGTGCGCTGGGATATCGCGCGACGCAGGCAGGCATCAAGACGCGGTTCATCACGGCCGCCGACCTGATGATGCAGCTGGCGACGGCGCGGCAGCAGAATCGGCTGAAGGAGTTCTTCCATCGAGCGGTCGTCGGGCCGAGACTGCTCGTGATTGACGAAATCGGCTATTTGCCGTTTGGGCGGGAGGAAGCGGACTTGTTCTTCAACGTCGTTGCCAAGCGCTACGAGCGCGGCGCCATCGTGTTGACGAGCAACTTGCCGTTCACGCAATGGGCCTCGGCGTTCGCCGACGACCAGACGCTGACGGCAGCGATGCTCGACAGGCTGTTGCACCACGCGCACATCGTGCAAATCAGCGGCGAGAGTTACCGCTTGAAGGACAAGCGGAAAGCAGGACAAACGAGCACGCGGGCGGGCGCGAAGGCAGCCGCGTGATTAGGACCCGGGTGGGTCAGTTTTACTTCGGCGCATCGTCGAAAAATGGGTCAGATTTAAATCGGCGTTGACACATACTGCATGCGTGAATAGGGCGCATGAGAAAACGGGTAGATTCATGCCCTGAGAAGGTCTGTCAAGTTTTTGCTCAGCGTCTAAAACTCGTTACGACGGCTATTCAGCGACGACCCGTGGACATCGACGCTGCACACAGCACAGGGCTGCGGACAGCCCTCGTTGCCGACCGGCTCCCGCGAACTTCGCCGTCTTTCTGACGCGCCGCTGCGCGGCTTAAGCCAGATCAAATAAAAGGGCAGCACCCAGTCTTGACATCTGGGCGTCCAGCTTGCCGAAAAGGCGCGAAGCGCGTTTCCTGAGGACCGTGAGATAGACGGTCTCGTTCTGCCGCATGCGCATCTGCCAGCAGCGAACCAGGACGCAGATTGACTTGAAAGCGATAGCCGAACTGGCGATGTAGTGCAGACTGCGCTTCGTTGCTGTCGTTGGTAAGGCGCCAGCCCAGAACGATCGTGGAATGATCTGAGCGGTGCGCCTGTCGAAACGTTCGAGGTCGAAGAGCGGCACGCGCAACGCGGCAAGTGAAGAGCGCAAGGCGTTGCCCGGAAACATCAGTCCTGAGCTTGAGTGCTTTCGCATCCGTTGAGTACGCCCATCGAGTGGCTATGGGTAAAACGCGCGGCAGATCAGCGGCCACAAGGCGCTGGCAATGGTCGTGCGGTACTCGCATGGAGACGGTGTGCACATCACCGAGGCTATGAACGCGCTACTGAAGCTTGCGTGACCGATTACGGAGGCAGCGGAAGCTGCTGACGCAGTTGCGCAGGAATTGCACAAACGAAAAGGGCTTACGTGCCGTGAAGCAACGTAAGCCCTTGAATCTTTTGGTAGGCCGTACTGGATTCGAACCAGTGACCAACGGATTAAAAGTCCGCTGCTCTACCAGCTGAGCTAACGACCCAAAAGAGAAGCGGGATTATAGCGGCGCATGGTCAAAGCGTCAACCCATTCCCGTCGTGAAACCAATTGAAAAAGCTCGGGACACGCCGTGCCCGGGCTTTTCCTGTGTGCGAGAGGCGCGTTTCGCGGTGTTGGCACACGCCAGCGCCGCAGAATGCTGCCAAAAGCGGATGCCAAAAGCCGAGCCGCAACCGTCCAGCAGCGCTTACTTGAGCTGTGCAAGCTTGCTCTGCGCCGTCTGGGCCACATCCGAACTGCCGTACTGCGAAACGATCTGCTCGAGGGTGCGCTTGGCCGCAGCCTTTTGCCCCTGCTCGATCTGATTGTTCGCAATCGCCAGCAACGCCTCAGGGGCGCGCGGATGCTGCGGATACTTGCTGACCACGTTTTGCCAGGTCGCGGTCGACCCCTTGTAGTCCTTCAGCGCGTAGAGCGCGTTGCCGAGCCAGTACTGCGCGGTCGGCTGATAAGGACTTTGCGGGAACTTCGCGATGAAGCTGCGGAAGGATGCAGCCGCGTTCTTGAAGTCGCCGTTGCGAAACTGCTGTGAAGCGGCGTTGAACGCGTCCATCTCACCCGGCTGAACGGTGCCTTGCATGCCGTCCACGGTCTCCTGCTGCGGCTCGAACCTCTTGAGCCGCGTGTCGAGATCCGTGTAGTAGTCCTTCTGTTGCTTCTGCAGGGTCGCCAACTGGTTCGCCATATCCTCGTTCTGTCCGCGCAGCGTGGCGACCTGCTGGTTGAGCTGGTCGATGTGGTTGGACTGGTCGAGGATCGTGCGTTGAGCGGCGGACAACTGGGTCGACAGGTTGTCCGTTTTCGCGCGCAGGTCGAGAATCGCCTGGCGCGCCTGATCGTCATCGAAGAGACCTGCGTGGGCGGGCAGCGCCGCAAAGGCGACGCCAGCCACACAGGCGGCTGCGGCTATCCGCAGCGAGGAGAAACGGTGCGACATACGCCCCTTCATCCAATGCTCAATTACTGTTGATACACGAGGTCAGCACGGCGATTCTGCGCCCACGACGCTTCGTCGTGGCCCGTTGCGACCGGCTTTTCCTTACCGAGGCTGACAGCTTCCATCTGCGAATCAGCCACACCCATCAGTGAGAGACCGCGACGGACCGCTTCAGCACGCTTCTGGCCCAGCGCCAGGTTGTACTCGCTCGTGCCGCGCTCGTCGGTGTTGCCCTGGATCAGGACGTGACGTTCCGGGTGCGTCTTCAGGTATTGCGCGTGAGCTTGCAGCAGCGACTGGTACTCGTCCTTGACGGCGTAGCTGTCGAAATCGAAGTACACGCTGCGCTTGGCGAGCGGGCTGTTCGGGTTGTTCAGCTCATCGACGTTCACCTGGGCGACCGCGTTCGGGTTCGGCTGGGTGCTCATCGCACCGGCGTTCGCGTTCTCTTCCTTGACCCCCGACTTGCACGCTGCCAATGCACCGATCATCAGAACGGCCAGGGCCAGGCGGACTTTCTTCGACATCATCTTTTCTCTCCTGAAGTGTTATTGCATGAAAGGACCCCAGGACGGCTCGCGTACGGTGCCGCCCTGAACGGACAGGATTTGCCGCGTACGACCATCGGTCGAAACAGCGGCCAGCACGCCACGGCCGTTCACCTGTGTGGCGTAAAGAAGGTACTGACCGTTCGCCGCGAAGCTGGGCGATTCGTCGTGTGTGGTGTCAGTGAGCGCCGTGGCGACCCCGGACTGCAGATCTTGAATGTACAGTTTAAATCCGCCACCCGTGCGGGAGATGTACGCCAGCTGCTTGCCGTCCGGGCTGACCTTCGGGCTCGTATTGTAGTTGCCGGAGAACGTCACGCGTTGCGCCGCTCCGGCGCTTTCGCCCTGGGCCGGCATCTTGTAGATCTGCGGCTGGCCGCCGCGGTCGCTCGTGAAGTAAATCCAGCGTCCGTCAGGAGAGTAGGTGGGTTCGGTGTCGATCGTCGTGCCTTGCGTGAGGCGGCGCAGGCCGGAGCCGTCGGCATTGACGGCGAAGATCTGCGTGTTGCCCGTGCGCGACAGTGCTACCGCGAGCGTGCGGCCATCGGGCGACCAGGCGGGCGCCGAGTTGTTGCCCTTCTGGTCCGAGATGATCACGCGGCGACCCGTGGGAAGGTCGTGCACGTAGACGATCGGCTTTTTCTTTTCGAAAGATACGTAAGCGACCTTCGTACCGTCGGGCGACCAGGCCGGCGAGATAATCGGCTCGGGGCTGGAGAGCGCGATGTGCGCGTCTTGTCCGTCGGAGTCCGAAACCTGCAGCTGGAAGCGGTTGCCCGTCTTGATCACGTACGAAAGACGCGTGGCGAACACGCCGCGATCGCCGAGCAGCTTCTGATAGATGTAATCCGCTACCTTGTGCGCGGTCATGCGCAGACCGGTCGCCGGGCTCGTGAGCACGAGGCCGCCAAGGCTCTCGCCCTTAACGGTGTCGTAGAGCTTGAAGCGCACTTCGTACTGGCCGTTGGCGAGCTTGTTCACGCTGCCCGCGACGAACGCATTGGCGCCTTTGGCTTTCCAGCTGCCGAGATCGACGGAGTCGTTTTCCGAAACCGGCGCGCCGCCGGCGTCGATATTGGTGAATTTCCCGCTGCGTTGCAGGTCGGCGCGCACGATGGCGGCGACCTGCTCGGGCGAATTCGCTTCACCGGCAAAGTTTGCCGTCGCGATGGGGAACTGGGTGGAGCCCACGCCGGTGACGAGGACGTTGAGTTGTGCGTTCGCTGCGCCGCCCGCCGTAATCAGGCAGGACGCGACGAGGGTTCGCAGGCCAAGCTTCGTCATCAAACTCATGCTGTGATGTTTCCTGAATAAGCGATTTTTGTCGCACCGCGCGACAGCAGAGTGACCCGGGAACGTTCGAATCGTTCCGTTTTTCGCTGTCGCGCGCCGGCTTTCATCAATCCTTCCATGCCTTGCGGTCGCCGTTAGCCAGCCGGGCGCAAGGTGATCTTGAAGCTCGCAGGCGTCTTGCCATCCGTGTCGACCGGCATCGGATCGGAGCGCTGGACCGCCCGCAGCGCGGCATCGTCCCACGACTGGTTGCCGCTACTGCGCGTGATGTTCGCGCCTAGCAGCGTGCCGCTTGGCGAGCATCGGACCGCGATCTCCGTTTCGAGACCCGCCGTTTCGCCCGACCAGACGATGTTCGGACGCACGCGGCGCCGCACCTTGTCCGCATAGCCCGGCGACGTCGCATTGCCGCCCGAGCCGCTGCCGGTCCCGCTCTTCGCAAGACCGTTGCCACTCGAGCCCTCACCGCCGCCCATGGCGCCTTGCATCTGCGCAATGCGGGCGCGGCGTTCCGCGTCGAGCTTCTTCGCCTGGGCGTCAGCCTGCGCCTTCGCCTTGGCCGCCTTCTCGGCATCGGCCTTCTTCTGCGCCTCGAGCTTCGCCTGCTTCTGCTGCTCCTCTTCCTGCTGCTGTTTCTTGAGCGCGTCCTGCTGTTGCAACTGCTTCTGCTTTTCAGCGGTGGCCTGTTGCTGCTCCTGCTGCTTCTTGAGCTTTTCCGCCTTTTGTTGAGCGGCGAGCTGCGCCGCCTGCTGCGCAGCGAGCTGCTGGCGCTTCGCCTCGGCTTCCTGCTGCTTCATGCGCTGCTGCTCGGCCAGTTGCGCCTCGCGCGCTGCCTCTTGCTGCTTACGCTTTTGCTGTTGCAGGGCGATGTCGGCTTCCTCGGCTTGCGGCGGCGGCGGGGCAGGGGCAGGGGCGACCGGCGCGGGCGGCGGCAGCGGCTTCGGCGTGGAGACGTCCGGCACCTCGGTCCAGAGTTCCGCCTCCTCTCCGGCCGGCGTGCTGTTCTGCCAGTGGATGCCGTGATAGAGAAATAGACCGAGCAGCACGTGCATCAGCACCGCGAGCGCGATAGCACGTACTGTGCCACGCTCGCGCGGAGGCTGCAGCGGATAGGAATCGTTCTTCCGGGTCATTGCGATTTGACGAGCAGTCCGACACGTTTGACCCCATGCGACTTCAGGTCGGACATCACGTTCATCACCGTCTCGTATTTGACGGACTTGTCGGCGGCGATCACCACGGGCTGGTCGGGATGGCTCTGCTCGCGGTCGGCGACGAAGCCGTTGAGATCGGCGCGCGTCATGCTTTCCTGCTGCGTGGCGCCGGAGTCATCCTTATAGCGTACGCTCAAGGTGCCGTCGGGTCGAATGTTGACCACGACGGGCGGTGTTTGTTGTTGCTGCGACGCACCGCCGACGGTGGGCAGGTTGATGATGGACGGCGCGACGAGCGGCGCCGTCACCATGAAAATCACGAGCAGCACCAGCATCACGTCGATATACGGCACGACATTGATGTCGGCCATCGCGCGGCGCGAGCGGCTGCCTCGCATGCTCGAACGGACTGAGCCTCCCATCTTCGACTCCTTGCTTAGTGAAGATTAGTGGGCCTGACGCTGCAGGATATTCGAAAACTCTTCGATGAAAGTTTCGAAGCGGATCGCCAGACGATCGATGTCGTGCGCGTAGCTGTTGTACGCGACCACCGCCGGAATCGCGGCGAACAGACCAATCGCGGTTGCCGTCAGCGCTTCGGCAATGCCAGGCGCGACATTGGCGAGCGTGGCCTGCTGCACGTTCGCGAGGCCCCGGAACGCGTTCATGATCCCCCACACCGTGCCGAACAGACCGATGTACGGGCTCACCGAGCCGACCGAAGCGAGGAACGAGAGATTCGCTTCGAGCGCGTCCATCTCGCGCTGGAACGCCGCGCGCATGGCGCGGCGCGCGCCGTCGAGCACGAGGCTCGGATCATTCAGGCGCTTCTCTTTCGCCTTCAGGAATTCGCGCATGCCCGATTCGAAGATACGCTCGAGCGCGCCGATCGTGTGACGGTTGTTGGCTGCGCTCTGGTAGAGCGCCTGCAGATCGCCGCCCGACCAGAAGTCGCGCTCGAAGCGCTCCGTCTGGGACCGCGCCCGGCGGATGGCAAACCACTTGCGGAAAATGAAAGTCCAGGAAATCAGCGACATGAGCAAAAGGAGCCCCATCACCGCCTGTGCCAGTATGCTCGCATTAAGAACGAGTGAAATGATCGACAGATCTTGCGTAGTGTTCATATTGTTTCGTTGTGACGTCCCGAAAGGGGCGAGCGGCTGCGAGACGACGCAAGGCTTCCCCTGGGCGTTTGGGAAGCTTTCGCGCTGTCGCGGCCGAACCCTGCTTGGTCCTGCATTGAGCGGCGCGAGTTCACTGGCGTCGTATCAACGGTAACTACTGCACTGCCGTTGACACGGCGTACAGGTCTTTCTGTGGTCCGCGCTGCAGGGCTTCGTGCACGCGGTCCGGAATTGGGGCCGGGCGCATGGCTGCGGCATCGACGCAAGCTACACGAATGGTGCCCGTAGCGAGCAGCGTGTCGTCGCGCCACGCCTCCTGCACGAAGTCGACGGAGGCACGGCCAAGCTTCTCGACGCGGCTCACGGTCGTGACGACGTCGTCGAGGCGCGCGGGCGACCGGTAATCTAGCGCAGTGCTGCGCACGACGAAGAGCACGCCCGTTTCCCCGGCGAGCCGACGCTGATCGACGCCGCACGCGCGCAGCCATTCGGTGCGCGCGCGTTCGAAGAACTTCAGGTAATTCGCGTAAAACACGATTCCGCCCGCGTCGGTGTCCTCGTAGTAGACCCGGACCGGCCACGAAAAGCCGCGCCCGGCCGGTGAGGACGCCGCATCCGGCTTGCTGGTGGAATTTTCCATGCCGCGCATTCTACCGGAACGCGCTGCCCCTACGTCTTTCGTCCGACTGACGTAAGCAACAGATATGTAAGGAAATTTAGCCGCGGTGGATGCTGAGACCGGCGAACGTCTGGGCGACCGGCATCAGTTCGATCGTATTGATGTTGACGTGGGCAGGGCGCGTGGCGATCCAGTAGATCGAGTCGGCGATGTCCTCGGCCGTGAGCGGTTGCACGTCCTTGTAGACGTTGGCCGCCTTCGCGTCGTCGCCGCGAAAGCGCACGTTCGAGAACTCGGTGCCGCCACACAGGCCGGGCTCGATGTCGGTCACGCGCAGCGCGGTACCCGCGAGGTCGGCGCGCAGGTTCAGGCTGAACTGGCGCACGAATGCCTTGGTCGCCCCGTAGACGTTGCCGCCCGGATACGGCCAGCGGCCCGCCACCGAGCCGAGATTGAAGATGTGGCCGCGGTTGCGCGCGACCATGCCTGGCAGGAACGCATGCGTGATCTGCACGAGCCCCGTGCAGTTGGTGTCGATCATGGTTTCCCACTCGTCCAGGTCGGCCTTCTGGGCGGGCTCGACGCCGAGTGCGAGGCCGGCGTTGTTGACGAGCACGTCGACGGCTGCGAACTCCGGCGGCAGCGCGGCGGGCGCGGCTTCGACCGCGGCGCGGTCGCGCACGTCGAGTTCGATGGGCAGGAGGGCGTTGCCGAGTTCGGCGGCGAGGGCGTCGAGGCGGTCCTTGCGGCGAGCAGTGGCGACGACGCGATGTCCGCCCTTTACGAACGCCCGGGCGATGGCGGCGCCAAAGCCCGCAGACGCGCCGGTGACAAAAACGATCATGATGGCTCCCTGGTCGGTAAAAGGCGAGGAAAGGGGAAAGCCTACTTCCAATGCCGCGTTGCGGCAAGGAAGGGACAGGACACGTGGGGGCCGCGTAGCCGGCGCCGGTGTTCGCGGGAGCCCCGGTCGCGGCGCGCCCACCGGGGCCTGGCGCAGGCGGTTGCCTATTCGTTGCCGTTCCAATACACTAACGCGCTCAATCCCTGCGTGACTGGCGATAGGGTTCCGGATTAGCCGTGCTGACCGTGTTGAAGGCAGCAACGCGCGTGCTATTGGGGACTCAAGGTGGAACGACCCACCGTGAAGCGCAGGGCGCCGTTTTGCCGTTCGCCTGGGCAGCCTGATTCCGCGCGCTTTCGTTAGCGCTGCCGGGGCTGTCCTGCCTCGTGTGTGCGGCACCTCCTTCCGCCACGTCAAGGCTGGCCTCTTCGCCAGCAGCGCCGCGTACCCGCTACGCGTTCCGCGCGAGACCCGGTCAACCTGAACACACTTAACGGAATCCGTATGTTTGACAGAGCCGAAAGCACCATCGCCAACGTCGATCCCGAACTCTTCAAGGCGATCGAACTCGAGAACCGTCGCCAGGAAGAGCACATCGAGCTCATCGCGTCGGAAAACTACACGTCGCCCGCGGTCATGGCCGCGCAGGGTTCGCAGCTCACCAACAAGTACGCCGAAGGCTACCCCGGTAAGCGCTATTACGGCGGCTGCGAATACGTGGATATCGTCGAGCAGCTCGCGATCGACCGCGTGAAGCAGATCTTCGGCGCCGAAGCCGCGAACGTCCAGCCGAACTCGGGTTCGCAGGCGAACCAGGGTGTGTTTTTCGCCATGCTCAAGCCCGGCGACACGATCATGGGCATGAGCCTCGCGCACGGCGGCCACCTCACACACGGCTCGCCCGTCAACATGTCGGGCAAGTGGTTCAACGTCGTGAGCTACGGGCTGAACGAAGCCGAAGACATCGACTACGAAGCGGCCGAAAAGCTCGCCCAGGAACACAAGCCGAAGCTGATCGTGGCGGGCGCCTCGGCGTTCGCGCTGCGCATCGACTTCGAGCGTCTCTCGAAGATCGCGAAGAGCGTGGGCGCGTACTTCATGGTCGACATGGCGCACTACGCTGGCCTGGTCGCCGCGGGTGTCTACCCGAACCCGGTGCCGTTCGCCGACTTCGTCACCACGACCACGCACAAGAGCCTGCGCGGCCCGCGCGGCGGCGTGATCCTGATGAAGGCCGAGTTCGAGAAGCAGATCAACTCGGCGATCTTCCCGGGCATCCAGGGTGGTCCGCTCATGCACGTGATCGCGGGCAAGGCCGTGGCGTTCAAGGAAGCGCTCTCGCCGGAATTCAAGGCCTACCAGCAGCACGTGGTCGAGAATGCGCGCGTGCTGGCGGAAACGCTGGTCAAGCGCGGGTTGCGCATCGTTTCGGGCCGCACGGAAAGCCACGTCATGCTCGTGGACCTGCGCGCGAAGAAGATCACCGGCAAGGCCGCCGAAGCTGCGCTCGGTGCCGCGCACATCACGGTGAACAAGAACGCGATCCCGAACGACCCGGAAAAGCCGTTCGTGACGAGCGGTATCCGCCTCGGTTCGCCGGCCATGACGACGCGCGGCTTCGGCGTGAAGGAAGCCGAGCAGGTGGGCAACCTGATTGCCGACGTGCTCGACAATCCGGAAGATGCCGCGACGATCGAGCGCGTGAAGGCGCAAGTCGCCGAGCTGACGAAGCGCTTCCCGGTTTATCGCTAAGCCGCGCGCTGACTGAGCCTTAGCATGCGCTGCCCGTTTTGCCGGCACGAAGACACGCAGGTCGTCGACTCGCGCGTTTCGGAAGACGGCGCCGCGATCCGGCGCCGCCGCCGTTGCCCGGCCTGCGACAAACGTTTCACGACGTACGAGCGGGTCGAGCTGGCGATGCCGGCCATCGTCAAGAAGGATGGCAGCCGCACGGAATTCGACCGCCGCAAGATCATGGCGAGCATGCAACTGGCGCTGCGCAAGCGCCCGGTCGCGGCAGACGCGATCGACGCGGCGGTTGCCCGCATCGAGTATCAGCTGCTCGGCAGCGGCGAGCGCGAAGTGCGCAGCGAGCGCCTTGGCGAGCTCGTGATGGGCGAATTGCGCGAACTCGACAAGGTCGCGTTCGTGCGTTTTGCTTCGGTGTACCGCCGTTTCGAAGATGTCTCCGAATTCGAAGACGTGATCGAGGAATTCCGCCGCGCCGGCACTGGCGCCACGCCCACGAAAAAGCGCTGAGCGCATTCGCATCTTCTTTCCTCCTTCATTGCCGCTGCCGTGACGCTTGCATTCTCGCGAGCCGCCGCTGCGCGCACCAGCTAGCCGTTCGGCTAATTGTTTCGTTTCCCGTTCGTCCGTAGATTGATGGCAATCCGCTAACACTGAGGATTGCTGATGAAATACCCGGGATTCACGCTCGTCGAGACAATGGTCGTCATCGCCCTGCTGGCGATCGGCGCGATGGTTTCGACGCCCGTATTCACTGCCTGGCGCGTGCGCGACCAGGTCGATGCGCGTGCCAATGCGATGCTGGGCACGCTCGCCTATGCGCGCAACGAGGCGATACGGCGTAAGGCACGCGTCACCGTCTGCCGCGTCGACGCGGCGCGCAACTGTCTTGCCGCCGCGAAAGCGTGTCCGTCCGGACTCGCCGACTGGTCGTGCGGCTGGGCTGTCATGATCGAGCGCGCCGGCGCCTACGTGCCGTTGCGCGTGCAACCAGCGCTCGATGCCGTCGCCGTAGCGTCGGGGCTCGCATCCATCACGTTCACGCCGCCCGCGGGGCAGACCATCGGCACCTTGCGCAACTTCGAGATCGGGCCGCGCGTTGCGTCTGCCTCGCAACCCGGCAAAGCATGGCGGCGCTGCATACGCATCGCGGCGGGCGGCCGCGCGCGCATCAGCGACGGCTCATGCACGGCGGCGTCATGAGAGCGGGGAGAGAGCGTGACCTTCGGGGGGCGACGCTGCTGGAAGTCGCCGTTGCACTGGGCATGATGGCGACGTGCGCGCTCGGCCTGATGAGCACCCATCTCGGGATGGCCAGGCACGCGCAGGTTGCGCAGGCTCGCGAACGTGCCGCATTTGCTGCTTCCGCCTTTGCCGAAGCCCTGCGCGCGGCGGGGGGCGCAGGTCCAACGACTGCTGCAACGGACAAGTGGAAGGCGCTGACAGCGGCCATTCTGCCCGACGGGCAGTCGTCCACGTCGAGCGCGGGAGGCGATGCGTCGATCGCGACCGTCAGTTGGGCGGCCGCCCGGTTCGTCGCGGCACCGGGTTCGGCGGCGCCCTCTCGCGTCGTGCCGTGTATCGACGCAACGGTGCCTGAGGGGCGCGACTGCGTCGCTCTCGCGTTTTTGCGATGAGCGGACGCCCCGCCAAGGTGCGCCCGCAAGTGGGCCATACGCTCCTCGAACTCACGATCGCCGTCGCGCTTGGCCTCGTAGTGACGCTTGGCGCGTTGTCGGCCTATCGGTCGCAACGCCAGGCCTTCGCCTATGCGAGCGACACTGCGCGCATCCACGAGGCCGGCATGAACGCGTTGATGTTGATCGGCGAGCAGATTCAGATGGCGGGATTCGTTGCTGCGGATGCACGCGCGCCCCTGGCCGGCCCGGCCATCTTTGGCTGCACAGCCGGGCGGCCTGGCGGTGCCGATGCCGCGCTGGCCTGCGAGTCGCTATCGAGCCGCTCAGACGGACTCGCTGTGCGCTATCAAGGCGACGGCATATCGACGTGGCCCGCCGCAAGCGGTCAGGCCACCGATTGCCTCGGCCAGGCGGTGGGAGCGGCGGGCGTCGAGATCGTGAACCGCTATCACGCCAAGGTGAGCGGGTCGACGGGGGACACCGAGCTTTATTGCGAAGGCTCAGGCAAGGTTGGGACGGCGCAGCCCCTGGTCGAGGGCGTCGAGCGCCTGCGGGTGCGCTACTGGACCGCGGGTGCGGCGCAGGCGCTCGATGCTTCGGCCTTCGCGCGCGATCAGTGGGCGGGGGTCGTCGCGGTCGACCTGTGCGTGCTGGTGCGCGGTGCCGCGTTTCCCCGGCGCAAACGCTACGTCGATTGCGATGGTGTGCAGGCTGTCGGCTCCGATGGGCGAGCGCGTCAAGCTTTCTGGCGTCACATCGTGCTGCGGAACGTGGCGCAGGCGGCGTCATGAGTGCGACCTCGCATCGGGATCGCCGCCTCTCCCGCACGCGGCCCGCGCATCGCGGCGTTGCGCTGCCCGTCGTACTGCTCATTGTCGCGATGATGCTGGTGACGTCGGCGGCATGGTTCGAGGCGGCGCTGCTGGCTCGACGCAACGCAGATGCCGTAGCCGATCATCTGCAGTCCTTCCATGCCGCCGACGCCGCGCTCCTGCTGTGTTCGCGCGCGCTGACCCATGGTTCGCTGGCCGCACCGGCCGATGCCGTTCAATCCGGCGAGCCACAAGCATGGCGGCGGCAGGACAGTTTCGAGCGGCAAGCCGTGATGCCCGTTGCCAGCTGGCCGGGCTCGGGGCGCGCGCCGCAATGCTTCGTCGAGGCGTGGCGGATCGACAGCCGTCCCCAGGCTCGCGCGTATCTCGTGACGGCACGCGGCTTCGGTGCATCGGAAGACACGCAAAGCTGGCTGCAGGACCAGGTGGTCGTCGAAGCAGCGGGCGATGTGACGCGCGTCGAGCATCACTGGCGTCACGTCGTCGCAAGGCCGTTTTGAAGAGGGAGGCTGGAAGAATGATGGGAAGCAATCGGTGCGGCGCGTTCACATTGCTCGAGCTGGTCATTGCGCTGGCAGCGGCGGCCATCGTCGCCGCTTTCGCGCTGCCGGGGTGGCGCGAGCAGATTGCGAGGGGACATCGTATCGACGCCGTCGCTGCGATCTATCGGGCGGCGCAGTTCATCGACATGCAGGCCAAGTCGATGACGGCATTGCCTGCAGGCTTCGATCGAGCTCCAGCGACCGGGCCGCCTGCTTACCGCTTGCACCTCTTGCCTGCGGACGAGTCCAACGGCGGCTACGCCATTGCGGCGGATCCCGTGGAAAGCGGGCCGATGCGCGGCGATGCTTGTGGCGCCTTCGTGCTCGACGCCACCGGTGCGCGCAGCAATCAGGTGGCGGGCGGCAGCGTCGCGGCGGCCACCTCGCAGATGTGCTGGCGGGACCGTTGAGCGTGAGGCCGGGGTGCCGGGAGCGACCGGTGATCAGCCGGTGAGATCTTCTTCGGCGGATGTATCGCGTGCTGGGCGGACCGTCGAGGCGCCGCGCTGACGCCGCACCTGTTGCCACACGCGATACGCCTCCCATGCGGTAAAGGCCAGGCCGCCCCACTTGATGACGGGTCGCGCGGCCGAAAAGACGCGCGTACGCAGCGGCTTGGCAAGGATGAGCGAGGCGAGCGAACCGAGGAGCGGATACCGCTTGATCAGCTTACCGAGGCCGCTAGCCATGCCGCCGGCGCTCGAATGACCGAAGCCGGGCACGAGGAAGCGCAGCGCGCGGAAATTGCTGAGCGACGCGCGGATTTCCGCGAGCGATTCGGCCATTTCGGCGCGCTCTACGCTCGCGCGCACCAGGAGCAATTCCTTGCGCAGCGCCCGCATTTGCGGTGCGGAGAGGTCGTGAGAGCGGTTGTGGCGGGGGCGGAAGGCGGTGTCCGGATGCGGATGGCTCATGGCGTCGGCTCTCGGCTATCGTGTTAGAGGCTGGGGGCGCCGGCGGTTGCAGGCGCGCAGCGCGCCCGGCAGAACCTCTGGCACTGCGCCTCGCAACGCGCGGCGCATCGTGAATATTGCCAGCTACGGGTTGCGCAACGCATCGCGGTCTTTCTGGAACTCCTCGAGCGTCTCCTGGAAGACGAGTGGCGCGGTGTGCAGGCCGCGACGCGCCTTCAGTCCGCAGAAAACGGCCGAGGCCGCATAGACGAACGTGAGCCCTGCGAGCGCCTGCCAACGGTACGTGTCCCAGAAGGCGATGGCGATGAGCGCTGTCAGCGCGATCAAGGCAAGCATCGCGAACATCATCCCCGCGAGGCCGAGGAAGAGCACGGCGATCAAGCGATCCTTTTCCTCGGCCAGTTCGATGCCGATGAGTTCGAGGCGTGTCTGAACCATCGCGGTCGCTGAGCCGAGCAATCGGCGCAACGCCCCGTGTTCGTGTCGCTGCGTGTGGGTGTCTGTCGTCATGGCGATGGCAGGTGGCGCAGGCGGGTGCCCGGGCAGAGGACAACAAAAAACAGCCGCCGGTGTCGCCCGGCGGGACGAGGCTGCGCTGCGCGATGACCAGCGACACGTCGTCAGCGCGCAGGCGGCTCGAATGGCTCGCCCGCTTGACGCGAGCGCTGCGAGCGCCCACGCCTGGCGGCGAGCGCCGGCTTACTTGCGGTTGATCAGCAAGCCGACCAGCACGCCCACGCCGGCAGCGATGCCGATCGACGCCCACGGATGCTCGTGAACGTAGTCGTCAGTGGCGCGCGCCGCCTTTTTGCCTTTCTCGACCACAACGACCTGGACGTCGGCTGCCTTCTCTTTCGCCTGTTTCAGACGCGACAGTGCCGTTTCGCGCAACTCCGAGGCACGCTCGCCCGTAGCGCTCGCTGCCTGCTTGAGCAGGTCCTCTGCATCCGCGAGGACGGTTTTGATATCGGACATCAGCCTCTCCTTGTTGACTTCTGACATTGACTGGCTCCCATCGTGTCACATCACGCGTGAATCGTAACAAAGATACGGGCGCTGGCAAGCGTGACGCGTCGCCACGATCTCCCGTTCGCACAACTTGTTCCCGCCGCGAGCGAACGCGGCATCGATAACCGGGCAGCGACGCGCGTTGGAAGAACCATTGAGTTGATCCGGCACCTAAAGTTTCCCTCAATCGGCTCGAAATTACAAAAACTCATACCGGTGTGAGGCGAAGTTCGTTAGCGGGGCGCGACCAGACCGGTATGCTTGAGCGTTGTAAACGTCCACTGGATCTGGATCAACGGGCTATGCCCCGTTTGGTTCCAGCTGCGTACACCCCGCGTTCAAAGGAATCGAAATGAGTCTACGTCTCGGCGATATCGCGCCCGACTTCGAGCAGGATTCGAGCATTGGTCACATCAAGTTCCACGAGTGGCTCGGCAATAGCTGGGGCGTGCTGTTTTCGCACCCGGCCGACTTCACGCCGGTCTGCACGACCGAGCTTGGCCTGACCGCGAAGCTCAAGGACGAGTTCGAGAAGCGCAATGTGAAGACGATCGCGCTTTCCGTGGATAGCGCCCAGTCTCACAACGAGTGGATCAAGGACATCAACGAGACCCAGGCGGCGAACGTCGGCTTTCCGATTCTCGCCGACGGCGATCGCAAGGTATCCACGCTGTACGACATGATTCACCCGAACGCGAATGAGACGCTCACCGTGCGCTCGCTCTTCGTGATCGACCCGAACAAGAAGGTGCGCCTCATCATCACCTATCCGGCGAGTACGGGCCGCAACTTCGACGAAGTGCTGCGCGTGATCGACTCGCTGCAACTCACCGACAACTATCAGGTCGCCACGCCCGGAAACTGGAAGCAGGGCGATGACGTCGTGATCGTCCCGTCGCTGAAGGACGAAGAGGTCATCAAGCAGAAGTTCCCGAAGGGCTACAAGGCGCTGCGTCCGTATCTGCGCTTGACGCCGCAGCCGAACAAATAAGCCGTTCGGACAAGGACCAAACAAGAACGCCGCACGTGAACGGAATCGTGCGGCGTTTCTATCAGGCGCTGGTGGCGCCAAGCGGGGCGGCGATCAGAAGAACGCCTGGATGCCCGTTTGCGCGCGGCCGAGGATCAGGGCATGGATATCGTGCGTGCCTTCGTAGGTGTTGACCACTTCAAGGTTCACGAGGTGGCGCGCCACGCCGAATTCGTCCGAGATGCCGTTGCCGCCCAGCATGTCGCGCGCAAGACGCGCGATGTCGAGCGACTTGCCGCATGAGTTGCGCTTCATGATCGACGTGATCTCGACGGCGGCCGTGCCTTCGTCCTTCATGCGGCCAAGACGCAGGCAGCCTTGCAGGCCGAGCGTGATTTCCGTTTGCATGTCGGCGAGCTTTTTCTGGATGAGCTGGTTCGCTGCCAGCGGGCGGCCGAACTGCTTGCGGTCGAGCACGTACTGACGCGCCGTGTGCCAGCACGCCTCCGCGGCGCCCAGCGCGCCCCAGGCGATGCCATAGCGCGCCGAGTTCAGACAGGTGAAGGGGCCGCGCAGGCCCTTCACGCCCGGCATGATGTTCTCTTCGGGGACGAACACTTCGTCGAGCACGATTTCGCCGGTGATCGACGCGCGCAGGCCCACCTTGCCGTGGATGGCCGGCGCCGAGAGGCCCTTCCAGCCCTTCTCCAGAATGAAACCGCGGATGTCGTCCTTGCCGTCTTCCTCGAGCTTTGCCCAGACGACGAACACGTCGGCGATCGGCGAGTTCGTGATCCACATCTTCGCGCCCGAGATCGAATATCCGCCGTTCACCTTCTTCGCGCGCGTGACCATGCTGCCCGGATCCGAGCCGTGGTTCGGCTCCGTGAGGCCGAAGCAGCCAATCCACTCGCCGCTGGCGAGCTTGGGCAGATACTTCTGCTTTTGCGTTTCCGAGCCGAATTCGAAGATCGGCACCATCACGAGCGACGACTGCACCGACATCATCGAGCGATAACCCGAATCGACGCGCTCGACTTCGCGCGCGATCAGACCGTAGCTCACATAGTTCAGGCCGGGGCCGCCGTATTGATCGGGGATCGTCGGGCCGAGCAAGCCGACCTCGCCCATCTCGCGGAAGATCGAAGCGTCCGTCTTTTCGTGGCGGAATGCTTCCAGCACGCGCGGCGCGAGCTTGTCCTGGGCGTACGCGGCAGCGGCGTCGCGCACCATGCGCTCCTCTTCGGTGAGCTGCTGGTCGAGCAGAAGCGGGTCTTCCCAATGGAACTGGGCGTGTGCGGCCATGGTGTCTCTCCTTTCCTCAAATCCTTGAAATGGGCGAATTTGCGCTTGACGAATGTTCCGCTATGCGGAACAATGTTTTGCAAATTGACTTTAGTGTAGCACTCTCGCGCCCATGTCTGCATCCGAATCGACGACTAGCTCACCGTTTACTTCTTCGTTGGCGGAGGGTCCGATCGACGAGCGCAAGTTCGTCGTCGCGCTCGCTCGCGGGCTCGACCTGCTGCGGGCGTTTCGCCCGGGCGAGACGCTCCTCGGCAACCGCGATTTCGTGGAGCGCACCGGTTTGCCGAAGGCGACCGTGAACCGGCTCGCTTACACGCTCACCGTGCTCGGCTATCTGCGCCTCGATGAAACGCTCGGCAAATACGCGCTCGATGCCGGCGTGCTTTCACTTGGCTTTGCGCTGCTCTCGGGCACCGACACGCTGGAACTTGCGCGGCCGCACATGCGCGCGTTCGCGCGGGAGGTGGGCGCGGCTGTGTCGCTGGGATGCCGCGACGGCCTCGACATGATCTATCTGGAGACGATTCGCAGCGAGACTGCGCTCACGCTCGGTCTCGCTTCGGGCTCGCGGCTCTCGATGTTGACGAGTTCGATGGGCCGCGCGTACCTCGCCGTGCAGCCGATCGACGTGCGCACGGCACTGTTCGCGGAGCTGGAAAAAGCGGCGGGCGCCGGGGGGCCGGCGCTGGTCGAAGCCGCCAAGCGCGAGATCGAGGTCTTTGGAAGGGAAGGGTGCTGCTATTCGTTTCGCGACTGGCACGAAGACGTGAACGCCGTCGCCGTGCCGTTTCGCGAGCCGCGCGAGCGGCGCTGGCTCGTGCTCAGCTGTAGCGGGCCGGCTTCGTCGATGGGGCCCGAAGTGTTCCGCGAGCGCGTGGCGCCGCTCCTGAAATCGCTCGCGCGACGGCTTGGCGAAACGGTCTGACAACAGCGCCAAAGCGGACGAAAAAAGCCGAGTCCCGGGTCACCCGGGAGTCGGCTTTTTCGCAAGGCGGAGTGTATTCGGCTCAGTGATTCAGGCGGCCGAGCAGCAGGAACTCCATTAGCGCCTTCTGCACGTGCAGACGGTTTTCCGCCTCGTCCCAAACCACGCTCTGCGGCCCGTCGATCACTTCGGCACTCACTTCCTCGCCGCGGTGCGCGGGCAGGCAGTGCATGAAGAGCGCGTCGGCGTTGGCCCGGGCCATCATCGGCGCGTCGACGCACCAGTCGGCAAAGGCCTGCTTGCGGGCTTCGTTTTCGGCCTCGAAGCCCATGCTCGTCCAAACGTCGGTGCTGACGAGGTCCGCGCCGTCGCAGGCGACGTGCGGGTCTTCGAACACCTCGAAGAACGGCTTGCTTTCCGGTGCGACCAGCGCCGGATCGAGGGGATAACCGGGCGGGGTGGAGATGCGCAGCTTGAAGTCGAGGATCTGTGCGGCTTCGATCCAGGTGTAGAGCATGTTGTTCGCGTCGCCGACCCACGCGACCGTCTTGCCGCGGATCGGGCCGCGATGCTCGTAGAACGTGAAGATGTCGGCCAGCACCTGGCAGGGATGGTACTCGTTGGTGAGCCCGTTGATGACCGGTACGCGCGAGCTTTCGGCAAAGCGCTGGAGGATGTCCTGGCCAAACGTGCGGATCATGATGATGTCGACCATGCGCGAGATAACCTGCGCCGAGTCCTCGATCGGCTCGCCGCGGCCGAGCTGCGTATCGCGTGTGTTCATGAACACGGCGTGGCCGCCCAGCTGGAAGATGCCGGCTTCGAACGACAGGCGCGTGCGCGTGGAGCTCTTCTCGAAGATCATCGCCAGCGTGCGGTCGTGCAGCGGGTGATAGGTCTCGTAGTTCTTGAACTTGCGCTTCAGGATGCGCGCGCGCTCCAGCACATAATCATATTCGTCAAGGGAGAAATCCTTGAACTGCAGGTAATGGCGTATGGTCCGGGAAGTCATGAAACGGAAACGGCGCCCGATCCGGCCTCGAACTGCAGGTTGGAGCCGGCGACGCCGCTGCGGTTGGTGGTAAGTCAAAGCAGCATAAAGGATTTTCCGCAGTTTGACGAGTTGCCCCTGGAATTGGGCAAAGCGCGCAGGCGCACCATGCCTCGTCCTTTGGTCGGTATTTTCCGAGCCTCGTCACGCTCCGGTTATGCCGATTGGCCGTCTTGTGTGCGGTGCGTCAAAACGGTCGGTACGCTATAATCCGGGAGATTTCTTAGGCACGACAAACGGGCCCTGAGCGTGGGGTGGCAACACCTGAGCCACGATGGCATCACCTCGCGGCCTGACGGCAGGCAAGCCGGGCAGGCAAGCCCGGCAGGCAAGCCCGTGGGAGCGGCCTGTGCGGTGACTGGCAGTCCACCGAGGCACGACGTCGATCGCGTTGCAATACTTCCTTGTGACACCTCTCGGCGGCGATTTTCGAGACTGGATGCCGGGCGGGTGCGCGGGCAGCCGTTCCTGATCCAATCGGACTGTTCACGCGCATGGCGGCGGGTCGGCATCCCGCGGTGCCAGCGTGGGCGTAGCGCTCGTGCCGCCGTTACATGCTGCAAACGCACCCAGCAGCTACACACACAGGTACACCTGCATGGCCGACGAAGCTCCAACCGAATACTTCATTCAAGGAATCACCAGCACGGGGAAGAAGTTTCGTCCGAGCGACTGGTCGGAGCGTCTTGCAGGGGTGATGTCGAGCTTCGGCCCGAAGGCGCCGGCCAATGCGCGCGGACCGAATGCCTATCTGCGCTACTCGCTGTATGTCCGCCCGACGATGATCGGCGACCTCAAGGTCGTGGTGCTGGATTCGCGTCTGAAGGACGTCGAGCCGATGGCCTTCAATTTCGTGATGTCCTTCGCCAAGGACAACGATCTCGTCGTGACCGAGGCATGCGAACTGCCGCAAGATCACGCGACCCAGCAGGGCGGCGCGCGCTAACCGGTGGCGTGCGGGCGCGGTACGACGAACGACCCGCTTCGGCGGGTTTTTTTACGCCGATGAGCGCTGCGACGAGCCAGGCCGAAAAAACAAAAAACCCGCCGAAGCGGGTTTTTTGTCGTGCAGTTCAAAGAGGGTGCTGCCAGCCGTGGCCGGCAGTCCGCATCTCTTTACTGAGCGGCTTGCATGGCCTTGATGGCAGCAGCCAGGCGGCTCTTATGCCGAGCGGCCTTGTTCTTGTGAACGATCTTCTTGTCGGCGATGATGTCGAGCGTCTTTGCCGATGCCTTCAGAACTTCTGCAGCCTTGGCCTGGTCGCCGGCGTCGATTGCCTTGCGAACAGCCTTGATGGCCGTGCGGAACTTCGAGCGCAGTGCCGAGTTGTGGGCGTTTGCCTTGACGGCCTGACGGGCGCGCTTGCGTGCTTGTGCGGAGTTTGCCATTGCGATTCCTTGTGTTTGCGGAGCGTGAGCCCGACTTTCGAGTCTGGCTGGGCGACGCTCTTTGCCTGGATTTGTCCTTCCGGAGCGAGTCCTGAAACGACAAAACGGTATTTGCCGGGTTGCGTGCGCTGCAATCTTCGATTGCAATCGCTCTTTTTGACTGCTTTTGACTGCTTCCCAGCCACGCCTCTTGTGCCAAAGCAGATGCCCGCTTCCTTTCCGAGACGTGCTTCGAGAACTGCTGGAGAACTCGAATCGGCGATTATAGCAATAAGAGCGCGAGATTGGCAATCATCCGGAACTCGGCGCGGCACTGTCCTTCCGAGGGATGAACGCCTTCAGCGCGACGTGGTCAGATCTGCGCCCTTTGCCGTTGCCCGCCGGTCGCTTGCGCTGCCGCGAAGGCCTTTGCCCGAGCCCTGACGCCCCGTATCGTGCGCATCCGCGATGGATCGGGCAGGGCCCGTATAATGACCGCCCCATGAATCTATTCCGAGCCCTGCTGACAGTCAGCGGCTTCACGCTGCTGTCGCGCGTGACCGGTCTGGCCCGAGAAACGCTGATTGCGCGCGCATTTGGCGCGAGCCAGTACACCGACGCTTTCTACGTCGCGTTTCGTATCCCCAACCTGCTGCGCCGCATCTCGGCGGAAGGCGCCTTTTCGCAGGCGTTCGTGCCGATTCTCGCGGAGTTCAAGAACCAGAAGGGCCACGACGCCACCCGCGCACTCGTCGATGCCACGTCGACCGTCCTCGCCTGGGCGCTAGCGATCCTCTCGCTGCTGGGCATTTTTGGCGCCACGTTTGTCGTGATCGTTGTCGCTTCGGGTCTGAAGAGCCACGGGCAAGCCTTCCCGCTCGCCGTCACGATGACGCGCATCATGTTCCCCTATATCGTGTTCATCTCGCTGACGTCGCTCGCGTCGGGCGTGCTCAACACGTACAAGCAGTTCTCGCTGCCCGCGTTCGCGCCCGTGCTGCTCAACGTCTCGTTCATCGTCGCGGCCGTGGCGTTCGCGCCGCACATGAAGCAGCCCGTCTACGCGCTCGCGTGGGCCGTGATCGTGGGCGGCGTGCTGCAGTTCGCCGTGCAGTTGCCGGGCTTGAAGCGCATCGACATGATGCCGCGCATCGGCCTGAACCCGCTGAAGGCGCTTGCGCACCGCGGCGTCAAGCGCGTGCTCGCGAAGATGGTGCCGGCCATGTTTGCCGTTTCCGTCGCGCAGATCAGCCTCATCATCAACACCAATATCGCCTCGCGTCTGGGGGCGGGTGCGGTGTCGTGGATCAACTACGCCGATCGCCTGATGGAGTTCCCCACGGCGCTGCTCGGCGTGGCGCTCGGCACGATCCTGCTGCCCAGCCTCTCGAAGGCGCATGTCGACGCCGACCCGCAGGAGTATTCGGCGTTGCTCGATTGGGGCCTGCGCGTGACGTTCCTGCTCGCCGCGCCTTCGGCGGTCGCGCTGTTCTTCTTCGCCGAGCCGCTCACGGCGACGCTCTTCCATTACGGGAAGTTCGACGCCAACTCGGTCGTCATGACGGGCCGGGCGCTCGCCGCCTACGGCGTGGGGCTCGTCGGACTCATCCTCATCAAGATCCTCGCGCCGGGCTTCTACGCGCGCCAGGACATCAAGACGCCGGTGAAGATCGGCGTAGGCGTGCTCATCGCCACGCAGATCAGCAACTACCTCTTCGTGCCGGTCTTCTCGCACGCGGGCCTCACGCTGTCGGTCGGCCTTGGCGCCTGCATGAACGCACTGCTGCTCTTCATCGGGCTGCGCCGCCGCGGCATCTATATGCCGTCCTCGGGCTGGACCACATTTTTCGTGCAGTTGCTCGGGGCATGCCTCGTGCTGGCAGGAGCCATGCACTGGTGTGCGATCAGCTACGACTGGATCGGCCTGCGCCATGCACCGCTCGCGCGCATCGCGTTGCTCGGGGCGTGCCTCGTCCTGTTCGCGGCGCTATATTTCGGTATGCTGTGGCTGATGGGCTTCAAATACGCGTACTTCAAGAGGCGGGCGAAGTGACGACGATGACTACGCGGGTTCTGGATTATTTCAGCGCGCTCGTTGCCGACGACGAGAGTCTGCCGCTCACCGAGGCGGCGCTCGCGATCGCGCAGGACGCCTACCCCGATCTCGATCTGCAAGGCACGCTCGCCGAGATCGACGAGCTCGCGCTGCGTGTGCGCCGCCGCATGCCGGAAGGCGCGGACGTGCGGCAACAGGTTGGCGTGCTCAACCGTTGCTTCTTTCGCGAGATGGGGTTCGCGGCCAATCTCAACGACTTCCTCGACCCCGACAACAGCCACTTGAACGTCGTGCTCAAACGCCGGCGCGGCATTCCCATTTCGCTCGCGGTGCTGTATCTGGAGATGGCGGCCCAGTTAGGCCTCCCGGTGAAGGGCGTGTCGTTTCCGGGGCATTTCCTGTTGCGCGTCGCGCTGCCCGAAGGCGACGAAATGCTCGATCCGACTACGGGCCGCACGCTCACCGAATCCGACATGGTGGAAATGCTCGAGCCCTTCGTGGCCAATGCAGGGGACTCGGTGGCACGCGCGCTGCGCATGCTGCTCGAGCCGGCCACGCGCCGCGAGATCGTCGCGCGCATGCTGCGCAACCTGAAGTCGGTGTATCTGCAGACGGAACGCTGGCAGCGCCTGCTTGCCATCCAGCAGCGGCTGGTGATCCTGCTGCCGGAAACGATCGAGGAGGTGCGCGATCGCGGCTTCGCCTACGCGCGGCTCGACTATCTGCGGCCCGCGCTGGAAGACCTCGAACACTATCTCGACGAGCGCCCGGAAGCGGAAGATGCGACCGTCGTCGAATCGCAGTTGCAGGAACTGCGTCAGCGCGCGCTCGATAATGAGTGACATGCGCGACTGAAACAGGCCCGGACGAAAAAGCCCGCGATGAAGTCGCGGGCTTTTTTTATCGCGCGGGAGCCGCGCGCGCCGTCACTTCGGCTGCATGCGAATCGCGCCGTCGAGGCGGATCACCTCGCCGTTGAGCATCGGGTTCTCGACGATCTGCTTGACGAGCATCGCGTATTCCTCAGGCTTGCCGAGGCGCGGCGGAAACGGGACCATCGCGCCGAGCGCATCCTGCACTTCCTTGGGCATGCCTAGCAGCATCGGCGTTTCGAAGAGGCCGGGTGCGATCGTCATCACGCGGATGCCGCTGCGCGAGAGGTCGCGCGCGATTGGCAGCGTCATGGCGACGACCCCGCCTTTCGACGCGGCATAGGCCGCCTGGCCGATCTGGCCGTCGTACGCGGCCACCGATGCCGTGTTGACGATCACGCCGCGCTCGCCGCCTTCGCTGGGTGGCGTCTGGGCGATGGCGGCCGCTGCAAGGCGGATCATGTTGAACGTGCCGATCAGATTGACGGAGATGGTCTTCGAGAACGCATCGAGCGGATGCGGGCCGTCCTTGCCCACGGTCTTCACGGCCGGCGCAATGCCCGCGCAGTTCACGAGGCCGCGCAGCGTGCCGAGCGCCGTTGCCGCGGCCACGGCGCGCTCGCCGTCCTCTTCGCTCGCGACGTTGCACTTCACGAATGCGCCGCCCAGTTCCGTGGCGAGTGCGTTGCCCACGTCCTCGTTGAGGTCGGCGATGACGACCTTGCCGCCCTCGTTTGCGATCAGGCGCGCGCTGGCCGCGCCGAGCCCCGACGCGCCGCCGGTGATGAGAAATACGTTGCCGCGGATCTGCATGTTTCGTCTCCTTTCGATGTGGCTATGCCGCGCGCAGCGAGCAGGCCCACGCGACGCCGACCAAAAACCAAGCGGGCCGGCTGGCGTCGCGTCCCGAGTCACATCGGGAGTGCGGCGCCAGCCGGCCCGCAGGCAAACCAGCAAGTGTGCCGAGACCGGCCACTAATCGGACTTTGGATCAGGACTTTGAATCAGGACTTTGAATCCGGAGCTCGAATCGCTTACTTGAGCGCTTCGAACGCGCGCTCGCGAATCTCGTCCACGCTGCCGAGGCCCGAGATCGCGCGATACTGCGGCGCTTTCAGGCCGTTTTCCTCGCCGCGCTTCGCCCAGTCGCTGTAGTACGCGATGAGGGGCTTGGTCTGGGCGACGTACACGTCCAGACGCTTGCGCACCGTCTCTTCCTTGTCGTCGTCGCGCTGGACCAGCGGCTCGCCCGTTATGTCGTCCGTCATGTCCACCTTGGGCGGATTGAACTTGACGTGATACGTGCGGCCCGAAGCCGGGTGCATGCGGCGGCCGCTCATGCGCGTGATGATTTCGTCGAACGGAACGTCGATTTCGAGCACGTAGTCGATCGCGACGCCAGCCTGCTTCATCGCTTCGGCTTGCGGCAGCGTGCGCGGAAAACCGTCGAACAGGTAGCCGTTCTTGCAGTCGGGCTCCTGAAGGCGTTCCTTCACGAGATTGATGATGAGCTCGTCGGTCACGAGCTCGCCGGCGTCCATGAAACGCTTCGCTTCGAGGCCAAGCGGCGTACCGGCCTTGACGGCCGCGCGCAGCATGTCGCCCGTCGAGATTTGCGGGATGCCGAACTTCTCCTTGATGAAGTTTGCCTGGGTTCCCTTGCCCGCACCGGGGGCGCCCAACAGGATCAAACGCATGTGAACAATCTCCGATCTGTGTGAATTCTTGCGGCGCGGCGGCTGACCCACACGGTGGGGCGGTATCCGCGGCGTTCGTGCGTCTCCTCGACCATGCTTTCACGGCCGTCGAGGCGCGTGCTGGCGGGGGCGGCGAGACGTCCCGCGCGGCTTTCGCCCGGTCCCCGTGACCTGCCTGGGACACGGAGCGGCGCTGCGGGGCGGTGCCTCAAAGCGGGGAAATCCCGACGCATAGAGGCTTTAGACGGCTCGCGCTAACAATTGATTATGCCATGGGATTTTTGCTCCACGGACGGAATTAAGGCCGGTATAGCGCCTGCACGCGTGCGAGATCAGCCGGGGTGTCGACGCCCGGCGCCGGCGCTTCCTGCGTGACCAGTACCGCGATGCGCTCGCCGTGCCACATCGCGCGAAGCTGTTCGAGCGCCTCGACCTGCTCGATCGGCGAGTGCTCGAGCGAGGGGTAGCTGCGCAGGAATTTCGCGCGATACGCGTACAGGCCGATGTGACGGTAAACCGTCGCGGGGGCAGGCGGGGCGGGCATTGCGCCGAGATCGAGACGCGCCGGCGACCAGTGCGGCTGCCATGCGTCGCGGGCCCAGGGAATGGGTGCGCGCGAGAAATAGAGCGCCACGCCGCGCGCGTCCAGCACGACCTTCACGACGTTCGGGCTGAAGATTTCGTCGGGTGCCGAGATGGGATGCGCCGCGGTTGCGATCGCGCATTCGGGGTGCGCGGCGAGATGCGACGCAACGTCGCACACGAGCGCCGGGTCGATCAACGGCTCGTCGCCCTGCACGTTCACCACGATGGTGTCGTCGCTCCAGCCGAAATGCTCGGCGACTTCCGCGAGGCGGTCGGTGCCCGAGGGATGATCCGCGCGCGTGAGCACGGCTTCGAAGCCGTGCGCGCGGGCGGCGTCGAGCACGGTTTGCGCGTCCGAAGCGATCAGCACCTGCTGCGCGCCCGAATCGCGCGCGCGCTCGGCCACGCGCACCACCATTGGCTTGCCGCCGATGTCGGCGAGCGGTTTGTTGGGCAGCCGCGTGGAGGCGAGACGCGCCGGCACGACGGCGATAAAGGGTTGCACGGGAGCAGTCATGACCGGTTCGAGCAAGGAACGAAGACGGGAGGGGAAAGAGAAAACCGGATCTGGAAACGGCAGCGCGCCGCAGGCGGCGCGCAAGGGTTCGGCTTCCAGACGGGGGAGGGGCGCGGCCCGCGGGGTCTTATGCGGCGCCCGGGCCGGCCGGATCGACCGGCGTGCCTTCCACGGTTTGACGCGCTTCGTCGACGAGCATGACGGGGATGCCGTCGCGGATCGGGTAGGCGAGCTTGTCCGCACTGCAGATCAGCTCTTGCGCGGCGCGGTCGTAGCTGAGCGGACCCTTGCAGATCGGGCAGACCAGGATTTCAAGCAGACGAGCGTCCACGGAGTTTCTCCACAACCAGGGTGATAAGGCGATGATCGAGCGCGGCTTCAACGGGGACGACCCAGATGCGCGCATCGTTCCAGGCCCCCAATTTTACCGCATCCTTTTCCGTGACCAGGATCGCGTCGGCGACCACATCGGCGAACGGGTTGGTCGCGTACGCGTAGTGGTCGGGCAGCGGCATGGTTTGCGGCGCGAGGCCCGCCGCGCGCAGCGTCGCGAAAAAACGCTCCGGCGAGCCGATGCCGGCCGCCGCCACGAGGCGCACGGCCGCCTGCGAGCCGTGCGCCCCGGCGCCTTGCCCCGATGTGGCCGCGCCCGCTGCGAACTGCGCGAGCGGGCGGCGCAGCGCCGGGCTGGCGAGATGCCAGGCATCGCCGGGTTCGAGCTTGAGCGCGAACGTATTGGGCCAGGCCGGCAGCGTGCGCTCGAATGGATTGTTGACGAGCGTGGCGTCGCGCCGGCGCGAAAGCGGCTCGCGCAGCGGGCCCGCGGGCAGCAGAAAGCCGTTGCCGCCGAGGCGATGATCGAACACCACGATCTCGACGTCGCGCTCGAGGCGGTAGTGCTGCAGGCCGTCGTCGCTCACGATTACATCGACGTCGCGGTGGGCGCAGCATAGCGCCGTGGCCGCCGCGACGCGGTCGGGGGAGACCCACACGGGCACGCCTGTGCGGCGGGCGATCAGCAAAGGTTCGTCGCCGCAGAGCCGGGGCGGCGTGTCCGGCGTGACGAGCGTGGGGCGCTCGATTTTCGCGCCGTAGCCGCGCGAGACCACCCCGGGCGAAAAGCCCGCCGCGCGCAGCGCCTCGACCAGCGCGATCACGGTGGGCGTCTTGCCCGTGCCGCCCACGGTCACGTTGCCGACCACCACCACGGGCACGCCCACGCGCACGCTCTTGAGCCAGCCCGCCGCAAACGCGGCGCGGCGTGCGCCGCTCACGGCGGCGAACACGGCGGCAAGCGGCGCGAGTGCCCAGGCGAGCGCGCCGCGCCGCTGCCACGCGTGCGCGAATTGCGCTTCGAGACGATCCTTCAGGCTGAGGGCGGGGCCGCTCATTGGCAATCAGCGCGCGAAGCGCCGGACGCGGGATGCGCAAAGCTGACGGTCAGGGCGGGCATCGGGTCGGTTCTCCGGTTCGAGGTGAGCGCCATGCGCCTGATGGGGAGCAGGCGATCGTGAACCCGGCACTCTAGCGCGGGTCGGCGGCGCGCGGCAAGTTGCCTGTCCGCCCGCAATTCATCGGCTGCGCGCTAGCCGGGAGAAACCCCGGAAAATCGCGGCCTGTGGATAACTTTGTGGAGAAATAGGAGCCGGAGAGGCTGGAAGGCCCATTCTCCGGACATTCCATCGGGCGGCGAGCGGGTTATAGAGATAAAAAACCTTTGCAAATCAACCGGATGCGCATATTTGTCAGCGTTTGCATGGATTTCGACGGCATCGCGCCGCATGACGCAGCCGGTGTGGACACCTCGCCTAGGGTTGCGGGCCGGGTCTCATTCGTGCTGGACTCGCGCCCCCCGAACGGTCTATCGTCTGTCCGGCCGATGCATTTCCATTACCTTTCGCATGCTATCCGACCGATTCTCCGCTTCCTCAGCATCTTCGGGCGACGTCGTCGTGCCGGTCTCGGCGCTCAACCGCGCGATTGCCTCGATGCTGGAGCGCACGTTCCCCCTCGCCTGGATCTCGGGCGAAGTTTCCAATTTCACGCGGGCCGCGAGCGGCCACTGGTACTTCTCGATCAAGGACGCCCAGGCGCAGATCCGCTGTGTGATGTTCCGCGGTCGCGCCCAGTACGCTGAATTCACGCCGCGCGAAGGCGACCGCATCGAAGTGCGGGCGCTGGTCACGATGTACGAGCCGCGCGGCGAGTTGCAGCTGAACGTCGAGGCCGTCCGGCGCACCGGCCAGGGCCGGCTCTACGAAGCCTTCCTGCGCCTGAAGGCGCAACTGGAGGCCGAAGGGCTGTTCGATCCCGCGCGCAAGCGAGCGATGCCTGTGCACCCGCGCGCCATCGGCGTGATTACGTCGATGCAGGCCGCCGCGCTGCGCGATGTGCTGACCACCTTGTGCCGGCGTGCGCCCCACGTGCCGGTGATCATCTATCCGGCGCCGGTGCAGGGCGCGGGCTCGGCCGAAAAGCTGACGGCGATGCTCGAGACCGCGAACGCGCGCAATGAGGTGGATGTCCTCGTGCTGTGCCGCGGCGGCGGATCCATCGAGGATTTGTGGTCGTTCAACGATGAAACGCTCGCGCGGGCGATTGCGTCCAGTGCGATCCCCGTGGTGAGCGGCGTCGGGCACGAAACCGATTTCACGATCGCCGATTTTGCCGCCGACGTGCGCGCGCCCACGCCGACGGGCGCGGCGGAACTCGTCAGTCCGCAGCGCACGGTGCTGCTGCGCGATCTCGACCAGCGGCATGCCGCGCTCGCGCGCGATTTCGGCCGGCTGCTCGAGCGGCGCGCGCAGCAGCTCGACTGGCTGGCGCGCCGGCTCGTCTCGCCCGTCGAGCGGCTGGCGCAGCAGCGCGCGCATCTGCGCCAGCTCGCGATACGGCTCGCATCGGCGGGCTCGCGCGCCAGCGCCGAGGCGCGCGCGCGTCTGAACGTCTTGCAGATGCGCTGGCAGCGCGCACGCCCCGACGCCACGGCGCAGCGCACCCGCGTGGAGTCGCTCGGCCGGCGTCTGGACGGCGCCTTCGCGCGTCGGCGCGAGCGCGAAGCGGCGTGCGTGTCGGAACTCGCGGCGCGCCTCGAAGTGCTGAGCCCGCAGCGCACGTTCGAGCGCGGCTATGCGGCGCTGCTCGATGCGCAAACCGGTGCCGCCGTGCGCTCGCCCGCCGCGCTCAAGCCCGGCAAGCGGCTCACGGTGCATCTCGCGCAAGGCAGCGCCGACGTCGCGCTCGCCGATGTGCAGCCGCGTCTGGCGGACGGCTTCTAACGACGGGCCGCGAGGCAAGCCGCCAGGCGCGCGACTTGCTCCCGACGCAAGGGCTGGCGCGATCGCGCTGCCGCGACGCCGTGCTGTGGCGGCTGGCGCGTGCTGGCGATTGTTGCCGTTTCGTTGCCGGAAGTTTGCATGACCGTTGCGCGAATCTTGCAGCGGCATTGCGGCATGCAAGCATCCGCGCGCGCGGCGTCGGAAGCACTGTGCGAGCGCCGCTAAACGGCGCGTCGTGCGGCTTGCAGCCGCTGCAGCAACTGCACCATCGACCCCCGGGGAACCGGCGCAAAACTGCGAGGCCGAACATGCGCAAAAGCCCCGCGGAAAAGGATCACCGGCATAAAGGCCGCGCGTTTGCGGGGTTATTCCAACTCGCCTACAATCGAGTGCTCCATGCCGGTTGTCACGCAGAACTCCCCATAACACGACGAAGGAACCGCATCATGTCATTTACGCTCCCGCCGCTGCCGTTCGCGAAGAACGCCCTCGCTCCGCACATGTCGGAAGAGACGCTCGAGTTCCACTACGGCAAGCACCACCAGGCTTACGTCACGAATCTGAACAACCTCGTTCCGGGCACCGAGTTCGAAAAGCTCTCGCTCGAAGAGATCGTCAAGAAGTCGTCGGGCGGCGTGTTCAACAACGCGGCCCAGATCTGGAATCACACGTTCTTCTGGAACAGCCTCTCCCCGCAGGGCGGTGGCGCACCGTCGGGCGCGCTCGGCGACGCGATCAACGCCAAGTGGGGTTCCTACGACGCATTCAAGGAAGCCTTCACGAAGGCCGCAGTCGGCAACTTCGGCTCGGGTTGGACGTGGCTCGTGAAGAAGGCTGACGGCTCGCTCGACATCGTGTCGACCAGCAACGCCGCCACGCCGCTCACGACCGACGCCAAGCCGCTCCTCACGATCGACGTGTGGGAACACGCTTACTACATCGATTACCGCAACGCGCGTCCGAAGTTCGTCGAAGCGTTCTGGAACATCGTGAACTGGAACTTCGCAGCGCAGAACTTCGCGTAATTCGAAGTCCGTTGCTTGCGCCGCCGGTTTGCGGGGCGCATGAAAAAGCCCTCGATTTTATCGAGGGCTTTTTTGCTTGTGCGCGAATCGCTTCACGCCGCTTCACGCAAACGCGGCGAGGGTTTCCTGCATCGAGCACGTGACCCATCCGGCGAAACAGCTTCTCGAACGAGACGTGATGCATCGCTTTGCCCAGACCCGAAGCGGCATCTTCAACGAACACGAGTTTGAGCCAGCGAGCCGCCGCCCGACGCTTTAGCGCAGTAGCGCATCATCGCGCGAAGTCAGCACGCGGTCGATCAGGCCGTAGTCGGCCGCGGCCTGCGCCGACATGAAGTTGTCGCGGTCGCTGTCGTGCGCGACCTGCTCGATGTCGCGCCCGGTGTGTGCAGCGAGCATCGCGTTCAGGCGTTCACGCTGGTAAATGATCTCGCGCGCCTGCAGTTCGACGTCGGCGGCGGTGCCCTGGCCGCCGCCGGAAGGCTGGTGGATCATGATACGTGCGTTTGGCAGTGCGAATCGTTTTCCGTGTGTGCCCGCGGCGAGCAGAAACGAGCCCATGCTGGCGGCGAAACCGGTGCAGAGCGTCGAGACATCGGGCTTGATGAACTGCATCGTGTCGTGGATCGCGAGTCCGTCGTAGACCGAACCGCCCGGCGAGTTGATATAGAGGCTGATGTCCTTTTCCGGATTTTCCGCTTCGAGAAAGAGCAGCTGCGCGACCACGAGGCTCGCGGTCTGCTCGGTCACCGGCCCGACGAGGAACACGATGCGCTCGCGCAGCAGCCGCGAGTAGATGTCGTAGGCGCGCTCGCCGCGACCCGAAGTTTCGATCACGGTCGGGACGAGATTGAGCGCGCTCGGCGGCAATGCTGCATGATGCGGTTCAAAGGGTGGGGCGAAAGGCGAAGCAGAAGTTGGGGCAAAGAGCGGCATGAGAATCCTCGCGTTTTTCCATCGGCGCAGTTGAAGTTGGCGGCGCACTCGCGCCACTGCCCACATGACGCCCGGCGCGACCGCCGCGTGACGAAAATTTTTTCGCACGCGTTTGTCACGCGGGCCGGGTTCAGATCGTCATGAGGACAACGGCAGGAGCGAAACAGGCACTGCGAAGGAGCGAAGAGGATGACCCAGGCAATCGATTCGACGCGTCTCGGAGCGAGTGGAGAGGACGTCGCGCGCAATGAGACTGCGACCCCGGCGCACGACGAACCCGGTCCGCAAGAAGAGACGTGGTGCGAAGAGTGGACCGAAGCGCGCCGCGCCGCCGCCTTCGGCGAGGCGCGCGGGCGGCTGATCGCGCTGGCCTCGCGCGTGCTGGGCAGCCGCGCGGAGGCCGAGGACGTCGTGCAGGACGCCTGGTTCCGTTGGCGCGCCGCCGACGCGAAGGCGTTGCGCGCACCGCACGGCTGGCTCGCCACGGTCACCGTGCGGCTCGCCATCGACAGGCTGCGGCGCTTGCGGCGCGAGAGCGCGGGCGAATATGAGCCGGCGTGGATCGAGGAGGCGGCACCCTCGGCGGAGGAAGCGGGCCTGCGCGCGGCGCGGCTCTCGGACGCGCTGATGCTCATGCTGGAGCGATTGGGACCGCTCGAGCAGGCCGTGTTCGTGCTGCGCGAGGCCTTCGACTGCGACTACGCGCAGATCGGCGCGCTCACCGGCTGCACGAACGAGCATTGCCGCCAGATCGTGCGGCGCGCCCGCCTGCGGCTGGCGCGCGAGGCCGCGCCCCACGCGGCTCCGGCGGACAAGGCTCGCCATGCACGCACCGTGGAGCGGTTGCGCGACGTGCTGCATGCACAGGATCGCGCGGGATTGATGGATCTGCTGGGCGTGACGGCAACCGCGCTGGTCGCGGCGAGCGTGGCTGGCGTTTCCAGCAGCCGGGCTGGGCACGAGGCGCCCACCGCGTCTTTGCTGCGGGCGGAAGCGCTCTCGCTGGAAGGCGAACCGGGCGTGGTGCTGGTCGCGCAGGACGGCGAGCTGGCGGCCTGGCTGCATCTGTGCGACGGCGGGGACGGTCGGCTCGAGCCGGTTGTCTGCGTTGCCGCAGCGGGCGCTGGGCGCGCGCTCTCGGCGGCCAATCGCGCCTTCGGCGGCGAGGCGGTGCACAAGCTGCTCGCCCGCATTGCCACGGAAAGCAGTGCGGCCTTGACGCGCGCCGCCACCGCGCGGGCGTGGGCCGTGGACGGCGGCGCGACGACGCTTGCCGAGCCGCTCGTCGCGTGAACTACACGCGCCGTGCCGCCGATTCCCAGTTGATGTCGACGCAAAGCACTTGCACGCCGTGCGGCGTTTGCGCGGAGATCGAGGCTGTCACACACAGGTGCGCCTCGTTGATCGACAGATAGGGCGGCGTGAACTGAACGCTGCCCGGCGTCTTCATCGCACCGATGAAGTAAGGCCGCCGCTCCCAGCTCGCCCCCTCCGAATGCAGCAGCGGCCGAAAGCGCTTGGCGCGTTGCGACGTGCGGCCGTCGGGCAGCACGTTGTCGCCGATCTGGCGGCCGGACGCATCGAGCAGAAAGCAGCGCGCCGTGTCGTCGAGGCCGAGCAGCGGCAAGGTGGCGTCGCTCATGCTCGCGCCCCCGGCAAGCTGCTTCGCTGCGGCCTCGATCGCGTTCACGTAGGGTGCGAGGCGCGCGCATTGTGCCCGTTCGCGCGCGCTCACGGACTCGCGCAGGCGCGCGGAAAGGTCTTCCATGAGCTGTGCGGCCTTGGCGGGCGGCACCGGCTCGACATCGGGCGGTGCAAACCAGGCGCCCTGCACGAAATCGGCGTTGCTCTCCAGCGCGATCAGCGCGTCGCGCTCGGTCGACAAACCGCCCACCAGCACGAGCTGGCCGGACTCGTGCAGCATCGAGACGAGCCCCGGCAGCACGCGCTCGATATGCGCGTGGCGGCTCGCCTGGGCGAGCAGGCTGCGGTCGAGCGTGACGATGTCGGGGCGCACTTGCCACACGCGGTCGATGTTGGAATGCTTCGCGCCGAAGCCATCCAGCGCGATCACGAAGCCCGCCTTGCGCAGCCCGTCGATGATTTCCGCGAAGCGCGAGTTCTCGCCGCCTGCCTGCTCCGACACTTCGAGCACCACGCGCTGCGGCTGCAGGCCGAGCGCCTTGAGGCCGGCAAGCAGGGCGTCGCCGTAGCTCGTGTCCATGAGCGCGGCCGGATGCAGGCTCAGGAACAGCCATTCGTCATGCGAATCGAAGGCGTTGAAATTGCCCAGATGCAGCGATTCCGCGAGGCGGCCGAGTTCCAGCAGGTCGCCGCGCCGCGCCGCCTGCGTGAACACCTCCTGCGACGGCGCCTGCTGGCCCTGCTCGTCGTGCGCGCGCAGTGATGCGTGATAGCCGATCGCGCGCCGGTGCGCGACCGAAAACACGGGCTGAAACACGCTGAAGACGGTGTAGCCGCCGTATAGCACCGTGCGGCGGGCGCCTTCCTCGCCCGCGATCGGGCGTGACTGGTAGCCGGGGGGATCGATGTCGATCATGCTGGTCAGGAATATTCGATGGGGCGCATGGCGGGCTGGACGCGTGAGCGTCAAGTTTACAGGATAGGACAGCAAAAAGTATGCAAGTCGCGGTTCCCGCGGCCATTGGCCATGCAGGGGCCGCGCTGTTTCGTAAAAGATGCGCTCGATGGTGCACTCGCTGGTGCGGGAAGCTGTCGTGGGTGCGAGCCGCGCACGGCCGGGAGGCGCGCGCTGCACCTTCGCGGTGCGCGCGCCGGCTGCGAGTTCAGGGTGGCAACTCAGTGTGACAAGCGCGGCGCCTCAGCCGCGCGGTTGTCAGGTCCGTTCGGACGGATCGGTCCGCTTCGCGGTGCGCCGCAGGTCCGGCGAGAGCTGCCCGAAGATCCACGAGGAGGCCGCCGTCATGATGCCGACGCAAATGAACGTCGCGTGGAACGCCGGGATCACGTTCGCGTCCGTCTTGTGGGCGATGATGCCCGTGAAGGTGGTGAGCAGCGCACCGGCGACAGTCACGCCGAGGCTCATTGAGAGCATCTGCACGAGCGAGAAGAGGCTGTTGCCGCTGCTCGCGCCGCCGGTACCGAGATCCTTGAGCGTGAGGGTGTTCATCGCCGTGAACTGCATCGAGTTGACGGCGCCGAACAGCGCGAGCTGCGCGATGCGCATCCACAGCGGTTCGTTGGGCGTGGAAAGCGCGAAGCTCGCCATCATGAGGCCGACCAGCACCGTGTTCGAGACCAGCACGCGGCGGTAGCCGTGGCGCATGATGAGATACGTGACGAGGCGCTTGGAGAACATGCCCGCGGCTGCGGTGGGCAGCATCATGAGACCTGCCTGGAACGCCGTGTAGCCGAGCGCCACCTGCAGCAGCAGCGGTATCAGATACGGCATCGCGCCGCTGCCGATGCGCGCGAACAGATTGCCGAGCAGGCCCACGCTGAAGGTGTGGATCTTGAAGAGATCGAGCGAGAAGATGGGCTGGGGCGTGCGCACCGCGTGCAGGCCGTAGGCCACGAACGCGGCGAGCGAGAGGATGAAGAGCACGAGCACGGTGGCGTGCTGGATGCCGAACTCGGCGCGCCCGTCGAGGGCGAACGAGATCGCCACCATGCCCGTGACGAGCAGCAGGTAGCCTGGCAGGTCGAAGCGCGGCGTCTCGGGGTTGCGGCTGTCCGGCATGAAGATGAAGGTGGCGACGCAGCCCACCACGCCCACGGGCACGTTAATGAGAAAGATCCAGTGCCACGAGGCGATCTGCACGAGCCAGCCGCCCAGCGTCGGGCCGATGAGCGGGCCGATCAAGCCCGGAATCGCCACGAACGAGAGCGCGGGCAGATAGCGCTCGGCTGGAAACGTGCGCAGCACGGCAAGGCGGCCGACCGGCAGCAGCATCGCGCCGCCCACGCCCTGCGCGATGCGCGAGAGCACGAGCTGGTTCAGCGTATGCGCGCTCGCGCACAGCAGCGAGCCGACGGTGAACACGAAGATCGCGCCGAGAAACACGCGGCGTGTGCCGAGTTTGTCCGCGAGCCAGCCCGACACCGGAATCATCACCGCCATCGTGAGCGAATACGCGATCACGACTGATTGCATGCGCAACGGTAGTTCGCCGAGACTTCTGGCCATCGCCGGCAACGCCGTGTTGACGATGGTCGAATCGAGCGTCTGCATGAAGAAGCCGGTGGCGACGAGCCACAGCATCACGGACAAGGAGCGGGGAGACGGGGCAGTGCTGGACGCGGCGGCGGATTCGGACATGGGCGGGGAGTGGGGCTCGCAGGCAAGCGCCATTGTAGGGAAAACGCCCTGCACGCGCAGTTAGCGGTTCCGCGGCGCCGCGGCCGCCGCGTCCCCGGGAGGCGTTTATCCGCGTAGCTGCGCCGCCGCCGCGAAGAACGCCTGGGCGCGCGGATCATGCGTGAGCGCGACGTTGATGCGGATCCACGGGCTCGGCTCGCCGTGCGGGCGGAAGTGACTGCCCGGCGAGACCGCCACGCCGAGCGGTTCGCCGCAGGCCGCGAGCCGCGTCGAATCGTCCACGTGCGGCACGCGGGCCCAGACGAACTTGCCGCCCGTCTGCGCATAGCCGCGCGCCGCGCTCGCCGTTGCGGCCGTTGCGGACGCAGGGCCGCCGAACAGTTCCCAGCCATGGGCTTCGAGCGTGCGCGTGGCCGACCCTTGCGCCTCGGCGATGCGCCGGCGCAGCCGGTCGAGGTACTTGCGATAGGCGCCGCGCTCGAGCAGCGTGGCGGCGACGGCCTGCGCGAAACGCGAGCCGCTGATGGTGGTGAGCGCCTTGATGGCCGCGAGATCGCGCACGATCGCCGGGTTCGCCACCACATAACCCACCCGCAGCGACGAGGAGAGTGTTTTCGAGAGCCCGCCCACGTACACGACGTGCTCGAACTGGTCGAGCGCGGCGAGCCGGTCGGTCGGGTCGGCCTGAAAATCGGCGTAGATGTCGTCCTCGACGATCGTGAAGCGGTGCTCGCGCGCGAGCTGGAGCAGCCGGAACGCCACGGGTGGCGCGATCGTCGAGCCGGTGGGGTTGTGGAACACCGTGTTGACGAAGAACGCGCGCGGGCGGTGCTCGGCGAGCATCGCGTGCAGGTGATCGAGGTCGGGCCCGCTCGACGTGCGGCGGATGCCCACGAGGCGCACGCCATGCAGTTTGAGCAGGCCGTACAGGTTGTAGTAGCCGGGATCCTCGACGAAGGCCGTGTCGCCGGGCTTGAGCATGTAGCGCAGGAGCAGGTCGAAGCCCTCGCTCGCGCCTTCGGTGACGAGGATCTGCTGCGACTGCGCGGCGATGCCGAGCGGCGCGAGCCGGTTGCGCAGGTGCTCGCGCAGGGTGGCGTCTCCCATTGGCGTGCCGTAGTCGACGAGGCTCGCGGGGTCGCTGCGCGAGACGTGGCGGATCGCCTGGCCGATCGCGTCGACGTCGCGCCATGCCACCGGAATCGAGCCGCTGTCGAGCTGCAGCAGTTCGCCCCCGCGCTCCATCTGGCTGAGCAGATGGCCCGACTCGTCGGCGGCGTTCGTGAGGTCGCAGGTGCCCATGCCCGACAGCCCCGCGCGCGCATACTCGCTCACATAGAAGCCCGAGCCGTGGCGAGAGTCGAGGTAGCCGAGCGAGACGAGCCGGTCGTACGCCTCGATCACGGGAAAGCGGCTGATCGCGTAGTCGGCCGCGAACTGGCGGATCGACGGCAGGCGCGCGCCGGGATGCGCGACGCGCGAACGGATCCAGGTCTGCACGCCGTTGACGATCTGGTCGGTGAGCGGAACGCCGCTCGTGCGATCGAGTTCGAGTTTCATAGGGATCTCGCTGGTGTCTCGCTTCGGGCTGAAGTTCGACACGGCCTGGACTGTTCGATTTTTCGGCTGCACAGTTCCGGGCTAACTGTGCGTAAGTGTGCATGGGGTCGTGCGGCACTGACCGCAATAATGCTCCTACCGGGAAGAGCCTTCAAGTCCGCATCTGCAAGCCTTCCGGTGGCCGTCCGAGGGTTTCGGCGGCCGATCTGCAAGGAGCACGGCAATGCGCGAAATCCGAATCTTCGAAATGGAATACGGTGAGCCCGTCGAAAGCTGGAGGCTGGCCGAGGCAATGCACTTGCACGTGAGCGAAGGCGAACTCTGGCTCACGATCGCAGGCGACGGCGGCGACTACTGGCTGCGCGCCGGCGAGTCGATTCGGCTCGTAGCGGGCGTGCGCGTCCACGCGAGCGCGGGCCGTGAAGGGGCGCGCTTCGCTCTCGCGCTGGGCGGCGCAACCGCTGGTGCACCGGCGCGGACGGCGGAGCCGGTCGATGTGGAACGCGCACGCGCGGCGGGTGCGCGCGGTGCGGCCGCGCGCCTCGGCGAGGCGCTGCGCGGCTGGGCGGTGCGCGGGCAGTGGGGCGTTCGGGCAGCGGGCTGAGGCGGTGGCGTGCGTTATGGGATGTGCCCCACGACCTTGCTGACATCGCTTGCCATGTCGCCCACGTAGCGGGCGCGCGGGCGGATCAGCCGGCCATCGGCGGCTTGTTCCAGCGCGTGCGCGACCCAGCCCGTCACGCGTCCCACGGCGAACAGCGTGAACGCCGCGCCACGCGGTAGCCCCAGCACGCGCTCGATCGCAGCGAGCGCGTAGTCGAGCGTCGGACGCGCGCCGCTCGTCTCGGCCACGGCCTGGGCGAGCGCATCGACTTCGTCCATCGGCGAGCGCGCGCTCGCGCGCTGCGCGAGCAGATCGAGCAGCAGGCGAGCGCGCGGGTCGCCAGCGGGATAGAGCGGGTGGCCGAAGCCGGAGAGCGTCGGCGCGGCGCCGCGCTCGTCAGGCGCAAGACGCTCGGCCAGGTAGCGATGGAGGTCGCCGGCGCGGGCCGCTTCGTCGAAGAGCGCGGCCACGCGAGCGGTCTCGCCGCCGTGGCGCGGGCCGGCGAGGGCGGCAAGGCCGCCCGTTGCCGCGCCGAACAGATGCGTGCCGGTGGACGTGATGCAGCGCACCGTGAACGTCGAGGCGTTCAATTCATGGTCCGCGCACAGCACGAGCGCCGCGCGCAACAGATCGGTTTGCGCGCGCGAACGTACGCCCCATGCCTCGCCTAGCTGCCGGTGCAGCGGCTCGTTCGACGGCGCAGTGGAAACGAGCGCCGCCGCGAGCAGGCGCATGAGCATGGCGCCGGTGTCGATCTGCGCGTCGCGGGCCTGTGCCCAGATGCGCGGCATTTGCGCGGCGGCGGCGGGCAGGAGCACGAGCGCGCGTTCGAGCGGCGTGTGCCCGCTCCAGATCTTCAGCCATGCAGACCATTGCGCCGCCGCGATGGGCGCCTCGGGCGCCTGCAGCACGCGGCGCGGCGCGCATTGCCAGAGCAGCGCGGCCACTTCCTCCAGCGAAGCCTGGCGCGCGAGCGCGATGGCGTCCTCGCCGCGATAGAAAAGCTTGCCTTCGGCGATCAGCGTGATCGACGATTCGAGCACGGGCACGCCCCAGTCGAGCACCTTCTGCGCGACCTTGCCCGCGCGCTTGCCATCGGCCTTGCGGCGAGCGAGGCGCCGCACTTCGGCGACGGCATAGCGGTTGTGGCGCCCGTCGGGCGAAGGTGCCGACGCGATGAGCCCGCGGCTGACATACGCATAGAGCGTGGCGCGGCTGATACCGAGTTCGGCGGCGGCTTCCTCCGCGGTCATATAGCTGGACACGGTGCCTTGCCTCCTCGAACAGGACAAATCAATCTATGTTGATCATGATAATCAAGATTGATTCGGGATTCGAGCGGCGCGACGATCCGTGACATCACCTCGGCTCGTTATCCCCCGTAAAAGGACCGCACGCCATGACACCACGCCACGCGCTCGAACACCTATGGATGCTCGCCGGCTGCGACGCTGCCGCGCTCGACCGGCTCGACATCGAGGGCGACGATCCTGGCCTGCCTTCGGTCTTCCGCGTGGGTGCGCTCGCGGCGGTGAGCATTGGCGCGGCAGGGCTCGCCGCGGCGCAGCTGCATGAGCTGCGCACGGGTCGCGCGCAGCGTGTGGCGATCGACGTGCGTCGCGCGCTCGCGGCGTTCCGCAGCGAGCGGTATCTGAATGTGGATGGAAAGCCGCCCGCCGAGCTGCGCCATCCTGTGACGGGGCACTTTCCCACCGGCGACGGCCGCTGGATCCAGCTGCACGCGAATTTCCCGCATCATCTCGCGGGCATCTTGCGCGTGCTGCAGTGCGCGGACGACCGCGACGCCGTGGCGCGCGCGATCCTCGGCTGGGAAGGCGCGGCGCTCGACGACGCGCTCGCCCGAGCGGGCCTGTGCGCCGCGCTCGTGCGCACGCCGCGCGAGTGGGCCGCGCACGAGCAGGCGAAGGCGGTGGCGAGCCTGCCGCTCTTCGAGATCGAGCGCATCGGCGACGCGAGCGCCGAGGCGCCGCGAGCGGTCAGCGGCACGGAAGCCGGCGCCCGCCCGCTCAAAGGCGTGCGCGTGCTCGATCTCACGCGCATCATCGCGGGGCCGGTGGCCGGGCGCACGCTCGGTCAGCATGGCGCGGACGTGCTGCTCATCAACGGCGCGCATCTGCCGAACATCGCGCCGCTCGTGATCGACAACGGGCGCAGCAAGCGCTCGGCCACGCTCGACTTGCGCGACGAAGCCGCGTGCGACCAGCTGCGTGCGCTCGTGCGCGACGCCGACGTGTTCGTTCAAGGCTATCGGCCCGGCGCGCTCGCCGCGCGAGGATTCGCGCCCGAAGCGCTGGCGCAGATCCGTCCGGGCATCGTGTGCGTCTCCATCAGCGCGTACGGGCATCGCGGGCCCTGGCGCGAGCGGCGCGGTTTCGACAGCCTCGTACAGTCGGCGAGCGGCATCGTCTGGACGGAAAGCGTCGCCGCCGCGAAGTCGGGCCGTGGCGCGAGCAACGAGGCAGACGCGCCGCCATTCGCCGCGGTCCGGCCGCTGCCGTGCCAGGCGCTCGATCACGCCACGGGCTATCTCGCGGCGTTCGGCGCGATGGTCGCGCTCGCGCGGCGCATGCGCGAGGGCGGCAGCTGGCACGTGCGCCTTTCCCTCGCGCAAACGGGCCGCTGGCTGCAAACGATGGGTACGCTCGAAGACGGCCAGCGCACGCCCGAAGTGACTGCCGCCGACATCGCCGATTGCCTCGAAGAGATCGATTCGCCGTTCGGGCGCGTGCGCGCGGTGGCGCCCGCCGAGCGGCTCGAACTCACGCCGGCGTTTCACGCGCGGCCGCCGGTGCCGATCGGCACCGATGCGCCCGTGTGGATCGCTTGAGGACCGCCTCGCGTGCGGCACCGATACGCGAGGCTTACTTGCGCAATTCCGCGACGAAATCGTAGTAGTCGTTGCGGCAGTACGTGTCGGTGAGTTCGATGGCGCGCTGGTCGGCGGTGTAGCCCACGCGCGTGATGAGCAGTAGCGCCTCGTTGGGCGCGATGCTCATTTGCCGCGCGATTTCCTCGCTCGCGTTCACGGCGCGAAAGTGCTGCAGCGCGCGCACGATCGCGAGGCCGCGCTGCTCGAGGAAACTGTAGAGCGAATCGCCGATGGCGTTGGGATCGGGAATCAACGCGGCGGGAAAGGTGGAGTTCTCGACGGCCATCACGATGCCGTCGGCGAGACGCAGGCGCTTGAGCCGCGTGACGGCCGCGGCGGGCGAGAGACCGAGCTGGATCACCTCGTCGCGGCTCGCGGGCTGGATTTCGCGCGAGAGCCAGCGCGAACTGGGTGTGAAGCCCCGCTGCCGCAGCATTTCGCTGAAGCTCGTCAAGCGCGAGAGCGGGTCTTCGTAACGCGGCGTGATGAAGCTGCCCGCGCCCTGGGTGCGGCGAATCAGACCTTGCTCCACGAGCAGCGCAATCGCCTTGCGCGCGGTGATGCGCGAAACGCCGAGCGATTCCGCGAGCACGCGCTCCGATGGCAGCGCTTCGCCCGCGTTCCAGCGATTGTCGTGGATCGCGACGCTCAGCTTGCGAGCGAGTTGCAGATAGAGCGGGGTGTCGTTGTCCGGGTCCGGGCGCAGGTCGCGCCAGCGGTCTTCCGTGGGAGCGTTCATGAGAGGCAGGCATGAAAGGCGAACGGCAATTTTATGTCATCGGCGTGCGAAGACGCTAATGAACGGCTTGCGAAAGTGCGTATGACCGCACTTCGCACGAGGCGATACACTGGTCGCTCGTTGTCGAAGCAGCGCCGCAGCAGCGGGCGCAAAGGGACATCATGACGACCGATATCGCTACCGTCGCGTTGCCGGACGGCGAACGCATTCCGAAGCTCGGGCAGGGCACATGGGAGATGGGCGAGCGCAGCGCGCATCGCGCCGCGGAAATCGCCGCGCTGCGCGAGGGCGTCGCGCTTGGCATGACGCTCATCGACACCGCCGAAATGTACGGCGACGGCGCGACCGAGCGGCTCGTCGGCGAGGCGTTGGAGGGCCTGCGCGAGCAGGTGTTTCTCGTGAGCAAGGTGTATCCGCACAACGCGAGCCGCAGCGGTGTCGTGCGCGCGTGCGAATCGAGCCTGAAGCGTCTCCGCACCGACCGGCTCGATCTCTACCTGCTGCATTGGCGCGGCGGCGTGCCGCTGGCGGAAACCGTGGAAGGCTTCGAGTCGCTCGTGCGCGCGGGCAAGATCCGCCACTGGGGCGTGAGCAACTTCGACACCGACGACATGGAAGAACTCTTCGCGACGCCGGGCGGCGATGCCTGCGCGACCAACCAGATTCTCTACAACGTCGCACGGCGCGGCGCCGAATTCGATCTGCTGCCGTGGAGCGCGTCGCATCGCATGCCGGTGATGGCGTATAGCCCCGTCGATCACGCGCGCCTGCCGCGGCGCTCGCCCCTCGACGATATTGCTCATGCGCACGGGGTGTCGGTTTATCGCGTGGCGATGGCGTGGTTGCTGAGCCGAAGCGGCGTATGCGCGATTCCGAAAGCGGGGCGCGTGGAGCACGTGCGCGACAACCGCGCGGCGCTCGATCTCGTTCTCGGCGCCGAGGACCACGCGGCGCTCGACGCGTATTTCAAGCCGCCGCGCAGCAAGCGTCCGCTGGAGATGCTCTAGAAGGCTGACCGGGTGCCCGCGGGTGCGCACGATCATGGCATGCGGCGGCGGCAGATGAGCAGGCAACGGGCGAGGCCGCCACGGCCGAACGCAGTGCGTGCCGCGTATCCGGCGACCTGCCCCCGGCGGCGGCCCCCGGCCGGGGGACCGGAACGCCGCCGCCGACGCCAGGACTGGCGCGCCTGGCCGTCGCGCCAGATCGGGGTGGCTGCGGCGGCTTGCCTGCACCGCCGTACAGGATCAATGACCGCCGCCATGGCCGCCACCGTGGCCGCCGCCGTACCCGCCGCCCGGGCCGCCCGACGGTCCACCCTTGCCGAATCCACCTGCGAATCCACCTCCGAAACCGCCGAAGCCTCCACCAAAGCCACCGCCGGATCCGCCTGCGGGTCCGCCCGAAGGTCCGCTAGCCGATCCACCGTGTGCGCCGCAACCGCAGTTGCCCGAGCTGCTACCCCGCTATTACTACCGCCCCCTTTGTTGCCGCCGCTGTTGTTTCCGCCACCGCCTTTTCCGCCGCCGGAGTTGCCGGAAGCACCTCCCGACCCGTTCGGTCCCGGCCCACCTGCAGCCGCGCTGCCGCTGCGGCCGAGGCCCGCCCCGCCAGACGGGCCCCCAGTGCTGGCTGTCGCAGCGCCCGCGCCGTGACTCCCACTGCTGCCGCTGCTGCCGCCGCTCGCACCCGACGAACCCGAGCCGCCATGGCTTGCGCCGTTGCCCCGAATACAAGTGCCGCCTGGGCAGCGAACGCAATCGTCTGCTGCGAACACCGTGGAAACGTCACTCGCGAGATTCGATGAATCGGATTCCGAATCAGTTCCCGCGAGTGCTCCTGATGCAGTCGATCCCCCGGCAAACGATTGCGCAGCCGCCGCGCCGAAGGCCCCGAAGCCTTCCGCGCCGCTCACCGGCAGTGGTGCGTCGGCAACGAGAATCACCGGGTTGACGATGTCGTCGGCGCCTCCCGCGTGCGCGGCGATCGCGGGAAACAGCACACCCGCTCCCATCGCACACATTGCCGTATTTTTCATCGTTTTCTCCCCGCGAGGCGGCTGTCGTGTACGCCGCCGCCTACGCCCCCGTGCAGGGTTGCCCGCCTTTTGCGCGGGCGCCGATCCCCGTCTGGCCAATAATCTGCTTCGCTCCGGCTGCGGTACTTCCGTACAACGTCCCCTCAAAGGCACCCGGTTCGACCGCGAGCCGGATGACCGGTTTAGGCAGGACTGCTTGTGGATCGCCGGAGCCCGCGGAACGGGATGGCGGATCACATGCGCGTCGAGCGGCCAGTCATCCGATCGCCAGGAGCGACGCCCCGCGTGTGTCGCGCTGGATAGCGGCGTCCGAATGCCCGTTGCGGATATAGCCAGTTTTGTGCCATCGGCCCGGGAGTGGCGTACGGGGCGGACTTGATAATCGATATATCGCCTGTCTGCCCGGAAATCCGCTGAAAACGTTTCGATGATGAAACGCACCAGCCGAAGTGGGCGATGCATGTTGCAGAAGCGGACTGCGCAACGAATCTGCGCGCAATATGCGCGGCGGCGCACTGTCAGTTCGCGGGTTGTGCGTCTGCGGCGGCGCGCTGCAGTGCGCGCAATTCGTCTATGGGAATGTGGCAGAGTATGCGATGGCCGTCGCCTGCATCGGCAAACGGCGGGGCCACCTCGTCACAAAGGGCGCCCAGCTTGCGCGGGCAGCGCGCGCTGAATGGGCAGCCGTGTGGTGTGCGCTGCGTGCCGCTTGTCGAAGAAGGGCCCGGGGAGCGTGCCGCGAGCAGCGTCTCTGTATAGGGATGCCAGGGACCGTCGAACACTGCGCCGGCCGGCCCGGTCTCCACGATGCGGCCTGCGTAGAGCACGACGATGCGATCGGCGAGATAACGCACCACATCGAGATCGTGCGAGATGAACAGATAGCTCACGCCGCGTTCTCGCTGCAGGCGGGCGAGCAGATTGAGGATGGCGGCCTGCACGGAGACATCGAGCGCCGACGTCGGCTCGTCGCAGATCACGATACGCGGCTCGCCCGCGAACGCCTGAGCGATCGCCACGCGTTGCTTCAGACCGCCGGAGAGTTGCCGTGCGCGCGCCGAGAGATAACGCGCGGGCACGCGCACGGCTTCGAGCAGCCCCGCAATGCGCGACTCGTCCGGGGCATCGTGGTCAATGGCGTTGTCGTGCCGCCGGACAAGTGCGCGCGCAATCAGCCGCTTCACGGGCAGCGCGCGATTGAGCGAGGCGTCGGGATGCTGGAATACGACGCGCAGGGCCGCGCGCTCGCCGCCGCGCCGCCGCGCCACGTGGGCGTGCAGGCGCTGGCCATCGAGTTCGACGGTGCCGCCCGCGTCGGGTGCGTTCAGGCCGAGCAGCAGCCGCGCGAGTGTCGTCTTGCCGCTGCCCGATTCGCCCACGAGGCCGAGCGTCTCGCCTGCGCGCAGTTCGATCGATACGGCGTCCAGTGCACGCACTGCTTTTGCGCCGTGCCCGAAGGTCCGCGAGACGTCGAGCGCGCGCAGCACCACGCGCGGCTCGGTTTCGCGATCGTGGTCGCCGGAGCCATGCAAGCCATCGCCGCTTTCGCTCAGATTCGCAAACGGCAATTCGATCGCGCGCTCGTGATAGTGACAGCGCGACATCTGCTCGCCATGCGGCGACGTCATGCGGTGCGGCGGCGGCGCCACTTCACGGCAGCGCGCATCGGCCAGGCGGCAGCGCGGCGCATAGATGCAGCCAGGCGTACTCGCGCCCGGCGCGGGCAACTCGCCGGGTATCGTGTCGAGCGCGCCTGCATGCTTGTTGCGCCCATGCGTCGGCAAGCAGCGCAGCAGGCCGACCGTGTACGGATGCCGCGCGCGCTCGAACACGTCGCGCGTGGCGCCTTCCTCCACGAGCCGCCCCGCGTAGAGCACGCCGACGCGCTCGCACATGCGCCCGATCACCGCGAGGTCGTGACTGATGAGCAGCACCGCCATGCCCAGCTCCGCTCGCAGTCTCGCGATGAGGTCGAGCACTTCGGCCTCGACGGTGGCGTCGAGGCCCGTCGTCGGCTCGTCGAGAATCAGGAGCGCGGGATTCGACGCGAGCGCCATCGCGATCACGACGCGCTGCTGCATGCCGCCCGAGAGCTGATGCGGGTAGCTCGCCAGCACGCGCCCTGGATCGGCAATGCGTACGCGTTCGAGCATCGCGTGTGAGCGCGCCCGCGCCGTGCTCGCGTCGGCACCCGCGGCTTCGAATGCCTCGCTCAGCTGACGCGCAATCGTGAGCGTGGGGTTGAGCGCGCTGGCGGGATCCTGATAGACCATCGAAACGGCGTTGGCGCGCAGCATGCGCAGCCCGTCGGCGTCGAGTGCGAGTACGTCGTCGCCCGCGATCGCGATGCGCCCGGCTTTCACGCGGCCGTTGCGCGGGAGATAGCGCAGCGCGGCCAGCGCGACCGTCGACTTGCCGCAGCCCGACTCGCCGACGAGCCCGTACGCTTCGCCGCGCCGGATGCGCAGCGATATGTCGGTGAGCACGTCGCGATCGCGGCCGCGCACGCGGTAGGCGACGGTCAGGCCGACGAGCGCCAGTGCGTCGTCGTCGCGCGGGGCGCTGAAGGTCGCGAGAGCGGGGCGCGCAGAGGCGGGTCGGTTCACGATGCGAGCACCTCCCCCAAACTGTCGGCGATGAGGTTCACGGCCACCACGAGCGAGGCGATGGCGAGCGCGTCGAACGCTACGGTCCACCACGCGCCGCCCGCGAGCAGCGTATACGACTCGGCGAGCGCGAGCCCCCAGTCCGCGGACGGCGGCTGAATGCCAAAGCCGAGGAACGAGAGCGTCGCCACCGCGAAGATCGCATAGCCCAGTCGCACCGTTGCCTCGACGACGATGGGCGGCCACACGTTCGGCAGGATCTCGGTGAACATCACCGCGAGCGCGCTCGCGCCGCGCAGGCGCGCGGCCGCCACGTAGTCGAGATGGCGCTCGGCGAGCACCGCCGCGCGCACCGTGCCCGCGACGAGCGGCGCGAACGTAATGCCGATCACGAGCACCACCGCGAGATTCGAGGCGCCCACGGCGGCCAGCACGAGGAGCGCCACGATCACGAGCGGCAGCGCGAGCACGGCGTCTAGCGTGCGCGCGACGAGCGTGCCGAATGCGCCTTCGAAATAGCCCGTGACGAGCCCGAGCGCCGCACCCGCGAGCGTGCCGACGAGCGTCGCGAGCGGCGCGATCGTGAGGATGTCGCGGGCGCCCACGATCACGCGCGAGCAGATGTCGCGGCCGAGTTGATCGGTGCCGCACCAGTGCATGCGATCGGGCGGCATGAGCGAGCTGAGCGGGTCGGACGCATAGGCGTCGTGCGGCGCGAACCCCGCTCCTGCGAGCGCGCAGACGATCCACCACACGAGAATCAACGCGCCGGCGACGAACGAGGGCGAGTGCAGCAAGAGCTGCAGCGTGTCGCGCACGCGGGTGTCGTTGAGCGTATCGTCGGGCGGGTCGCCGCCCGGCGGTTCGTCGCCCGAGCCGCCCGGATAAATTGCTTCGGATGCCATATCGTTCATGCGCCTCCCGGCGTGCGCAAGCGCGGATCGAGCAGTGCGTGCAGGGCGTCGGCGGCGAGATTGGCGACGGTGTACACCGCGCCCACGGCGAGCACACCCGCTTCGAGCAACGGGAAGTCCTTGGCTTTCGCCGCGTTGTAGATAAGAGAGCCGATGCCCGGATAGCGGAACAGCGACTCGACTACGACGAGCCCGCCGATCAGGTAGCCGAGCTGCGTGGCCGCCACCGTCACGGTAGGCAGCAGGGCGTTGCGCAGCACGTGGCGCACGATCACGACATGGCTCGGCAGCCCCTTGAGGATCGCGGTGCGCGTGTAGTCGGCGTCGAGCGCCGCGATCGTGCCGGCGCGCGCGATACGCGCGAGATAGCCGAAGAACACGAGCACGAGCGGCAGCACGGGAAGCACGAGATGGCGCAATTGAGCCAGCACGCCCGCGCCTTCCGGCGCGGTGGCCTCGATCGGCAGCCAGCGCAGCCATACGCCGAAGATGAGGATCAGCACGATCGACGAGACGAACTCCGGCACGGCGCTCGCGCACAACCCGCCCGTGCTGATCGCGCGGTCGACGAGACGGCCTTCGTGCAGCGCCGCCCATACGCCGCCTGCAATACCGAGCGGCACCACCACGACGAATGCGAGCAGGCCGAGCCTGGCCGACTGCGCGAGCGCTTCGCCCACGAAGGGCGCCACGGGTTGCTTGTAGGTCCACGACATGCCGAAGTCGCCGCGCACGGCATGCGTGATCCACGAGAGATATTGAACGAGAAGCGGGCGGTCCGCGCCCAGTTCGTGGTTGAGGGCCGCGACGGCGCGAGCGTCGGCGAGCGGTCCGAGCACCGCGCGCCCGATGTCACCGGGCAGCAACTGGCCGCCCGCGAATACGAGCACCGAGAGGAGCCACAGCGTGAACATCGCCCACGCGGCGCGTCGGCCGAGAAACCGCGCGACGCCCGCGCGCGCGGCGAACGAGTGGGCGTTCGTCGTGCGGGCCGGATGCGGTGCTGGTGGGAGCGGAGTGGCCATCGAACCTCCGTTTCGGGTGCGCTCGTGTCGTGCGCCGCGTTCAGGCGGCGAGCGTCGCGCGGTCGAAATAGAGCTGGGCGAGCGCCGTGAAGCGCACGCCCGAGAGCACGGCGCGCTGTGCGATCAACTGGTCGTAGAAGTACGGGATGATCACGGGCGTTTCTTCCAGCAGCAAGGTCTGGATCTGCCGCGCCACCTGCTTCTGCGCGGCCACGTCGAGCGTCGCCGCGAACTGCGCGACCAGCTTGTCGTACTGCGCGTTGCGAAAATGCGCAGCATTCCACGTGCCGCCCGAGGTGAGCGGCGCGTTGAGAAACACGTTCGGCACGCCGCGATGCCCGTAGTCGGTAATGCCGAGCGGCGAATCGAGCCAGTCCGATTTGCCGGACGTGCCCGCGCCGTAGTACTGCGACTGGCTCTCCACCTTGAGCGCGATGCGAATGCCGATCGCCTTCGCCGCGTTCTGCACGACCACGGCGAGGTCCGGTATTTCCATGTACTTCTCGGTGGTGAGCGTCGCGTCGAAGCCGTTGGCGACGCCCGCCTGCGCGAGCAACTGGCGAGCCTTCGCGAGATCGATCTTGCGCTGCGGCACGTCGGTCGCCGTCGAAGGGAACATGGGCGCGAACGGGCTGTCGTTGCCCACCACGGCGCGGCCCTTGAAAAGCCCGCGCACCATCACGTCGCGGTCGAGCGCGAGCGCGAGCGCCTGGCGCACGCGTTTGTCCTTGAACGCTGGCGAGTCGTTGCGCATGTGGATCTGGCGGTGCGCGCTCGAACGCACACCGATCACCTTGAAGTCGGGATTGTTGAGTATGCCGATGCCGCCCTGCACGGTGAAGGTGCCCATCACGTCGGCCTGATGGCCCTGGAGTGCGAGCAACTGCGCCTGCTCGTCGGCATAGAACGCGAAGTCAACGCGCGCGGGCAGCGCCTTGTCGCCCCAGTAGTCGGGATTGCGCACGAAACTCGCGCCGCGCCGGGCCTCGAATTTGCCGAGCTTGAACGGCCCGGTGCCGATGAAGCTCTTTTCGTAATTGCCCGCATAGTTGGCGGGCAGCATTACGGCGTTGTAGTTGTCCGAAGAAACGTAATAGGCGAAGTTGCCGTTGGGCGCATCGAGGTGGAACTCGACGGTGTGATCGTCGATGGCCTTCGTGCCGCCTTTCGAGAGCACGCCCTTGAGCACCGAGAGCGCCGCCGACCCGCTTGCCGGATCGGCGAGGCGATCGAACGTCGCCACCACGTCTTTGGCGCCGAACGGCTGGCCATCGTGGAATTTCACATTGGGGCGCAGCTTGAACGTCCAGACGTCTGCTTTGGCGTTCGCTTGCCACGAGAGCGCGAGGGCGGGCTGCAGATGGCCTTCGGCGTCGTCGTTGGCGAGGAATTCACCGGTCTGGTTCAGAAGGCACAGCGCGCCCGCGTCGGTCACGGTGAGCGGATCGACGGCGCCCGCGGGCATGAGGTGCGCCACGCGGATCGTCTGGTTGCCGGGCCCGGCCGCGCCTTGCGCTTTGGCGCTGCGAGGGAAGGCGAGTCCGGCAAGGGCCGGCAGCGCCGTGAGGCCGATCGCGCTCGCATAGCGCAGCAGTTCGCGGCGCGTGAGGCGGCCGGCAAGGAATTCGTCGAGGGCGTGGTTGCCGTGCTCGCCGGCCTGAGGGCGCAGCGGGTCGAGGCGGGACAGGAGCAGACGGCGGGACTGCGGTCGGTTCATCGGTGCGGGTTTCCGTGCGGTTCCGTTCAGGGGACGCGCGGCCCGAGGGCGCGCGACGGCGGCATGCGGTACGGCAGACGACGAATGGCTGCAGCGGGGTGCAGCGTGTTCCGGCTATCGAGCACGAAAGCCGGGCCTAGTTTACGCGCTTTCGGCGAACGAGGCGAAGGGTAGGGTTTCGTTGGGTTGCACGCGGCCGGGCGCCGTGCGAGAAGGGCAGGCCCGACTCAACGCGCCGCAGCGGGCCGCCGCCAGCGATGGAACAGCACCGAGCCGATCCAGCACGCGATGAACGCGGCGACGATGGCGTAACCCAGCTCGCCGAAGCGCTCGTTCAGTCCGGCGACGAACGACCACGCGCCGCCGCTCGCACCGAGCTTCTCGCCGATGAGCCCGAGCGCCTCCACGCCGCCGATCACGATCGCCACGAGCGCGGAGACGAACGTGATGCTCGCGTTGTAGTAGAGCTTGCGTCTGGGGTCGTCCATGGCCCAGCCGTAGGCGTGGACCATCAGCACGTTGTCGGTGGAATCGACAAGCGTCATGCCTGCCGTGAAGAGCGCGGGGAACACGAGGATCGAATACATCGGCAGGCCCTTGCCCGCTTCGGAAGCGGCGATCGTGAGCAGGCCGATTTCGGTCGCCGTATCGAAGCCGAGGCCGAACAGCACGCCCACGGGGTACAGGTGCCAGCTCTTCGTGACGAGCGCGAAGAGCGGACGCAGCGCGCGCGAAAAGAGGCCCGCGGGCGCGGGTGCTACGACCGCAGCGGCGAGCGCCGCATCGCCGCCTTGCTGCGCGCGCCGGTAGCGCAACCACACGTCGCGCAGGATCACGAGGTTCACGCCCGCGAGCACCAGCAGGAACGTCGACGACACGAGCGTGCCGATGGTCGAGCCGATCTCGTGGAACCGCTCGAAGCGGCCATGCAACGAGACGGCCGTGAGCGCGATGCCGAGCGTGGCAACGATCACGACCGTCGAATGGCCGAGCGAAAAGGCGAGCCCCACGCCGAGCGGACGCTCGCCGCGCTGCATGAGCTTGCGCGTGACGGCGTCGATGGCGGCGATGTGGTCGGCGTCCACCGCATGGCGCAGGCCGAAGCCGTAGGCGAGCAACGCGGTGCCGAGCAGCAGCGGATGGTGGCGAAACGCGATCAGCGCCCACGCCCATGCGCCGAGATTGGCGGCGATGAGTGCGGCATAGAGCGGAATCAGGCGTGCGCGGAGCGAAGCGGCGGTACTCGTCATCAGGTCGTATCGTCGTGGGAAGCGGTGGGTGCGGCTCGGCGCTCAATGCTCGTGCGGATGGCGGTGAATGGGATCGACCCAATAGACCGTTTCGGGCTTCTCCACGGCGTCGATGTTCAGGTTCACGACCACGGCCTCGTTGTCGCTGCGCACGAGCACGCATTCGAGCGGATCGTCGGTGCTCGCGTTGATCTCCTGATGCGGCACATAGGGCGGCACGAAGATGAAGTCGCCGGGGCCCGCCTCGGCCGTGAATTCCAGATGTTCGCCCCAACGCATGCGCGCGTGTCCGCGCACGACGTAGATCACGCTCTCCAATGCGCCGTGATGATGCGCGCCCGTCTTCGCGTTCGGATGGATCGTCACCGTGCCCGCCCAGATTTTCTGCGCGCCCACGCGCGCCGCGTTGATTGCGGCAGCGCGGTTCATGCCCGGCGTTTGCGCGGTGTTGGTGTCGAGCTGATCGCCGCGAATCACCTTCACGCCGTGCTCGCGCCAGTCGGGCGTCGCGTCGTCGTGATGATCGTGGCCGTGGTCGTGGCTCATCGTCGTGTCTCCTTTTCGTTGGCAGCCGTGCGCTTGCCTGCGGATACATCGGCGCATTGTGGCACGGCCAAAATAGCGACGTGCTCGGCGCCGCGCCGCGCCGGTGCCCCGCATGCCGGGCGGAAAAAAGCCTGTTCTCGCGGCAACGCACGAGAACAGGCTGGTTGGCGCGCATGCCGGGTTCGTACCCGGCCATGCGATCAGGACTTCTTCGCGTTGATGACCGCTTCGGCCACGTTCTGCGGCGTTTCCGCGTAGTGCTTGAACTCCATCGTGTACGTGGCGCGGCCCTGCGTGAGCGAACGCAACGACGTCGAGTAGCCGAACATCTCCGAGAGCGGCACTTCGGCGCGCACGATCTTGCCGCCGCCGCCCGCGATATCCTCCATGCCCTGCACGATGCCGCGGCGGCTCGAAAGGTCGCCCATCACGTTGCCCATGAAATCTTCAGGCGTTTCGACTTCCACGGCCATCATCGGCTCGAGCAGAACCGGCTTCGCCTTGCGCATCGCTTCCTTGAAGGCCATCGAGCCCGCCATGCGGAAGGCGTTTTCGTTGGAGTCCACGTCGTGGTAGGAGCCGAACGTGAGCGTGACCTTCGTGTCGACCACGGGATAGCCCGCGAGCACACCCGCCTTGAGCGTTTCCTGAATGCCCTTGTCGACCGCCGGGATGAACTCGCGCGGAATCACGCCGCCCTTGATGGCGTCGACGAACTCGTAGCCCTTGCCCGGCGCCTGCGGTTCGAGCGTGATGACAGCGTGGCCATACTGGCCGCGCCCGCCCGACTGCTTGACGAACTTGCCTTCGACATCCTCGACCTTGTTCTTCACGGTCTCACGATACGCCACCTGCGGCTTGCCGACGGTCGCTTCTACGCCGAACTCGCGCTTCATGCGATCGACGAGAATTTCGAGGTGCAGCTCGCCCATTCCGGAGATGATGGTCTGGCCGGATTCCTCGTCGGTTTGCACGCGGAACGACGGGTCTTCCTGCGCGAGACGATTGAGCGCGATGCCCATCTTCTCCTGGTCGGCCTTGGTCTTCGGCTCGACGGCCTGCGAGATCACGGGCTCGGGGAAGATCATCCGTTCGAGCACGATGGCGTGCGCGGGATCGCAGAGCGTGTCGCCCGTCGTCGCTTCCTTCAGGCCGACTGCGGCAGCGATGTCGCCCGCGCGCACTTCCTTGATTTCCTTGCGCTCGTTCGCGTGCATCTGCAGGATGCGGCCGAGGCGCTCCTTCTTGTCCTTGGTCGCGTTGAGCACCGTGTCGCCGGAATTCACGACGCCCGAATAGACGCGGAAGAAGATCAACTGGCCGACGAACGGATCGGTCATGATCTTGAACGCGAGCGCCGAGAACGGCTCCTCGTCGCTCGGATGGCGCTCGATTTCCTTGTCGTGGAGGTCGTGGCCGAGAATCGCGGGCACGTCCACGGGCGAGGGCAGATAGTCGATCACGGCATCGAGCATCGCCTGCACGCCCTTGTTCTTGAATGCGCTGCCACAGAGCATCGGCACGATTTCGTTGGCGATCGTGCGCTTGCGCAGCCCGCCCTTGATTTCCTCCTCGGTCAGGCTCTCGTGGTCGTGGAGGTACTTTTCGAGCAGCGTTTCATCGGCCTCGGCGGCGGCCTCGACCATCTTCTCGCGCCACTCGTGCGCGAGCTCGACGAGGTTCGCGGGGATCTCCTCGTACGCGAACTTCACGCCCTGGCTCTCGTCGTCCCAGACGATCGCCTTCATCTTCACGAGGTCGACCACGCCCTGGAAGTGATCTTCCGCGCCCACCGGAATCTGGATCGGCACGGCCACACCCTTCAGACGTTCGCCGATCTGCCGCTGCACGCGGAAGAAGTCCGCGCCCACGCGGTCCATCTTGTTGACGAACGCAATGCGCGGCACCTTGTACTTGTTCGCCTGGCGCCACACGGTTTCCGACTGCGGCTGCACGCCGCCCACGGAGTCGTACACCATGCATGCGCCGTCGAGCACGCGCATGGAGCGCTCGACTTCGATGGTGAAATCGACGTGCCCCGGGGTGTCGATGATGTTGATGCGGTGTTCGGGGTAATTGCCGGCCATGCCCTTCCAGAACGCGGTCGTCGCGGCCGAGGTGATCGTGATGCCGCGTTCCTGCTCCTGCTCCATCCAGTCCATGGTCGCCGCGCCGTCGTGAACTTCGCCTAGCTTGTGATTCACGCCGGTATAGAAAAGGATGCGCTCGGTTGTCGTGGTTTTGCCGGCGTCGATGTGAGCGCTGATCCCGATGTTGCGATAGCGCTCGATGGGGGTCTTGCGAGGCACGGTGATCTCCTTGGAATGACGCGCCATGGAAGCTGCCGGGCGGCACGCGGCGCGGCCAGCGCGCGGCCCGATGCGTCGCATCGCGCGAGCCTCGAGTGGCACACGCCATGCGCGGGATTTATAGGATAGCGCTTGCGCGGCGCTTTTGCAGGACGTGCGTCGCGGCGCGGAAGGCGCGCACGGCGGCGCCAGGCGGGAAGGGGCCAAAGGTGGGCCGACCAATGCGTCGCGGCGCTCGCGGGCGCAAAAAAAGCCGGCGCCGCTTGCGAGCGGGTGGCCGGCTTGCGCTTCGCGCGCCGTGTGCGAAAGCGTGAGTGATGGCGGCGCCGTTACTGCAGCGGCGGCAATCCCTGAATCTTCATGCCGGGCTTGATGCCCTTCGCCGAAAACCAGCCTTTGGGCATTTCGAGCGCGAACACGCCGTTGTTGCGCGGGCAGTGGTTGTTGGTCGTTTCGGCCTGCATTTCGTCGATGTCGGTGATCGTGCCGTCGGCGCGCATAAAAGCGATCGACAACGGGATCAACGTGTTCTTCATCCAGAAACAGTGCACGGCGTTCTCGCCGAACACGAACAGCATGCCTTCATTGGGCCCGAGCTGCGAGCGGTACATGAGACCTTGCTCGCGATCCGCGTCGTTCGCGGCTACGGCAGCGTCGATGACGAACATGCCGGCCGTGAGCTTCACGCGCGGAAATTCGCCGGGCTGCCTGGCGCCTGGTGGCATCTGTTGCGCCTGGGCGATGCTCGACGTTGCCGTCGTGGTGAACGTCAGCGCCGCGAGAGCGGCAAACGGCAATGCAACGGCAAGCGCGCAGCGCACGAAGAACGGGCGCAGGGAAAATCGCACGAGAGGCTCCTTGCTTCAGGTTAATCCGCGCATGTTACGCGACCAGGTCAGAACGGGTCAAAATGCGCTGCGCGCGTCGTCCAGCGGGGCGTGCATGTCGAAAAAAACGGCCAAAAAAAATGCGGGCAAACAAAAAGGCAGAACGCCTTGCGGCGCTCTGCCTTTTGCGCTGAAGAGCGGCAACGAATGCCGTTCCTCGAAGCGTCTTACAACAGGCTTACTCCGAAGCTGCCGAAGCGGCTTCAGCCTTCGCTGCCTTCTTGTGCGACGACTTCTTGTGAGCCTTCTTGTGCGACGACTTGTGAGCGGCCGAAGCAGCAGCAGCCGGAGCAGCCGAAGCAGCTTCCGGAGCCGAAGCTTGTGCGAATGCAGCCGACGCGAAGAGGCCAGCGACCAGAGCAGCGATCAGTTTGTTCATTTTGTGAATCCTCAGCTTGAGTTGATTAACCAAGTGACCCGGTTATTGGAGTCAGGTCGGTAAACGTGCCATCCACCTTTCGGTTGACAGTCACCTTCAACAAATTCACGAGAACTTGCGTGGGTGCGTCTGCCAGCGGTCGGGACCATGCATTGCTGCGAGGACCCTGAAGGCTGAATGCCGGATAGCTTCGGGGCGGCATCTGCGTCGAATAACGCATGGTCTCGCGAGACGGTTGACGCGAAGTTTTCATTTGCTTCGTAACGAAACGAAACAGCAAAGAGGGGGACGTGTCGCGCGATACGAAGGAGATCAAGCAACAAGCGAAAAGTGCTTGCGCAACAGCTACTTGTGTTTTTTTGGCGTGTTTTGCCACGGTGCGCTGGAGGACACTTCGGTGCTTTCGCCGGGCGCGAGGCCGAGCGAAAAAATATCGAGCGCGCCGATCGCGACACGCACGAGTCGCAGCGTCGGAGAGCCCACCGCAGCGGTCATGCGTCGCACCTGACGGTTCTTGCCTTCGCTGATCGCGATCTCCACCCATGTGGTCGGTATCGCGGCGCGATAGCGAATCGGCGGATTGCGCGGCCATAAATTGGCGGGCGCCGCGATGATTTTTGCTCGACACGGCTGCGTCACGAAATCGCCGAGGTCGACGCCGCGTTCGAGCGCCGCAAGCGCTGCCGTATCGGGCGCACCTTCCACTTGCGCCCAATAGCGTTTCACGAGCTTGCGCCGCGGTTCTGCGATGCGCGCCTGCAATGCGCCGTCATCGGTGAGCAGCAGGAGACCTTCGCTGTCGGAATCGAGCCGGCCCGCCGGATAGACCCCCGGTACCTTCACCCAGTCCGCGAGTGACTGTCGCGTTTCGTGTGGCGAGAACTGACAGATCGTACCGAACGGTTTGTTGAGGGCGATCAGACGCATGGCGGGGTGGCGGGAGGAAATGACGGGTAAGCGCCGAGATCTTAAGGCAAAAAGCGTTTCGACGATTCATGTGTCTTATATAAGACAATCGGTTCACCTGCCATCGAAGGCGGCTTCCCACTCACACGCCAGGAAGCGATGGGAGCGGCACGCTCGCGCAGGGCGTGGGCTAGAATAACCGCCAGATCCTCGTGCCGACGGGCGCGCCAGTGCAGCATCGCGCGCAGTGCGTCGCATGCCGCTGGACCGTGTTACTGCAAATATCGACCGCTCCGGATGTCGAGAAGCCATAACGGCGAGATGCCGCTTCGCGCCGGGCGAGAAAGCCTCGCCGCCGCCCGCAGGCTCCGGGCGCCTCGTCAACCTGCTTTCAAGAGCTTGCCCCTAATGGAGTCGATCATGCCTTATCAGCACATCCTCGTTCCGACGGGCGGTGAAAAGATCACCGTCAATCCGGATTTTTCGCTCAACGTCTCGGACCAGCCGATCATCCCGTACATCGAGGGCGACGGCACGGGCGTCGACATTACGCCGGTCATGCTCAAGGTGGTCGACGCGGCGGTCGAAAAGGCCTACGGCGGCAAGCGCAAGATTCACTGGATGGAAATCTACGCGGGGGAGAAGGCCACCCGCGTGTATGGCCCCGATGTGTGGCTGCCCGAAGAGACGCTCGATGTCGTCAAGGAATACGTCGTGTCCATCAAAGGGCCGCTCACGACGCCTGTGGGCGGCGGCATCCGGTCGCTGAACGTCGCGCTGCGCCAGCAACTCGACCTCTACGTGTGCCTTCGCCCCGTGCAGTATTTCAAGGGCGTGCCTTCTCCGGTGCGTGCACCGGAGAAGGTGAACATGGTGATCTTCCGCGAGAACTCCGAGGACATCTACGCGGGTATCGAATGGCCCGCGGAATCCGAAGGTGCGAAGAAGCTCATCAAGTTCCTGCGCGAAGAACTGGGCGTGTCGAAGATCCGCTTTCCGGACAGCTCGGGCGTCGGCATCAAGCCGGTCTCGCGCGAGGGTACGGAGCGCCTCGTGCGCAAGGCGATCCAGTACGCGATCGACAACGAGCGCCGCTCGGTCACGCTCGTGCACAAGGGCAACATCATGAAGTACACCGAAGGCGCGTTCCGCGACTACGGTTATGCGCTTGCGCAGAAGGAGTTCGCGGCGGAACTGGTCGATGGCGGCCCGTGGATGAAGATCAGGAATCCGAAGACGGGCGGCGACATCGTGATAAAGGACGTGATCGCCGATGCGTTTCTGCAGCAGATCCTGCTGCGACCGGCCGAGTACGACGTGATCGCCACGCTGAACCTCAACGGCGACTACATCTCCGACGCGCTCGCGGCACAGGTGGGCGGCATTGGAATCGCACCGGGTGCGAATCTTTCGGACTCCGTGGCAATGTTCGAGGCCACGCATGGCACCGCGCCGAAGTATGCGGGCAAGGATTACGTGAATCCGGGCTCGGAGATTCTCTCTGCCGAAATGATGCTGCGCCATCTCGGCTGGTTCGAGGCGGCCGACCTCATCATCGCGTCGATGGAAAAGTCGATTCAGCAGAAGCGGGTCACTTATGACTTCGCGCGTCTGATGGAAGGAGCGACGCAGGTGTCGTGCTCCGGCTTCGGACAGGTGATGATCGAGAATATGTGAGCATGATGGGCGGCCGCGCCGTGTCCATGACGTTCTGCGGGCGCGCGCGGCGCAGCGTCGCGCGTATCGCGATGTCTACACTGCGATATCATGGCGTATCCGCCCAGCCCCTTCCTCGCCCCTGTCGCATGCCTTTTTTGTGTCGTCTTCTTCTTGCTTGCCTGTTTGCGCTCTTTGCCGTGCGCGGTGCCACGGCATGCGAGCACGCACAGCGTCTTGCGCAGCCGCAAGCCGTCGTGATGGCGGGGAATGATTGCGGCAATACAAGACCCGCAGGCGTGACGAAAGCTGACGGCCACGTCTCGCATCATGCGTGCGGCACGAATTGTTGTGTCGCGGGTTGCGGCGCGCACTGCGGCGCCCCTCCGGCCGCGTCGGCATTGGGCATGCAAGCCCCCGCTCGTTCCACGCTCACCGTTGTTCCCGTGCCGATGCGTGCGGGAATTACGCACGCTCCTCCTTTGCCTCCCCCCATCGTCTGAGTCGGGCCGCTAGCGCTTCGCGGAGCGCGGTCCAGCAGTGACTCCGAAGTGCTTCGTGCGCGCAAGGCGCAAGCGAAGCGATTCGCCGCACGCGCGTCGCGCCTGTCGTAGCGCGTCGCGTGCTCAGGCATCACGAGGTAAGAGGAATTCATCGATGAAACGAAGAGCATTTCTGTCCGGCGCGTTGAGTGCCGCCACGGCGACCTTGTTCGCGCGCCACGCATTGGCACAAGCTGCGGACGATACGATGCACGCGATGCACGCGGCATCGGCCACACCGGCGATGCCGGGCAACACGATGCATCCGCCAGAGGCACTCGCCGCCGCGGATGCCTTGCCCGCTGGCGCACCCCTCGCCGCGCTGCGCACGCTCGCCAACGAGAGCCGCGAGCCGGGCCAGTTCCGCGCGACACTCGTCGCGCAGCCGGCCGCGCGCGCACTGCTGCCGGGCCGCCCGCAAACGGTCTTCTGGCAATACGACGCTGGGTCGGCGCTCCACAGCGACGGCCCGGTCATCGGACCGTCGATCGACGTGCGCGAGGGTGACACTGTCGAAATCACGTTCGTGAACCGGCTGCCCCAGCCGTCGACGATCCATTGGCACGGCCTGCCCGTGCCGCCCGAACAGGATGGCGATCCATCGAATCCCGTCGCGCCAGGCGAGCGGCGTGTCTACCGCTTCACGCTGCCGCCGGGAAGTGCGGGCACCTACTGGTATCACCCGCATCCCCACATGCTGAGTTCCGAGCAGGTGTTTCGCGGGTTGGCCGGGCCGTTCATCGTGCGCGCCGCCGACGATCCGCTGGCCGCGTGGCCGGAGCGCCATCTGTTCGTCTCGGACCTGAAGCTCGCCGCGGACGGCACGATTGCCGCGAACGGCATGATGGACTGGATGAACGGCCGCGAAGGTCAGTTCGTGCTGGTCAACGGTGCGAGGTTGCCGCACATCGAAATCGTGCGCGACGAGCGCTGGCGCATCTGGAACGGCTGTAACGCGCGATACCTGCAGCTCGCATTCGACGACGGCCGCGCCTTCACGCAGGTGGGCACGGACGGCGGTTTGCTGGGGGCGCCACGCGAGGGTGTCACGGCACTCCTGCTCGCACCGGGCGAGCGAGCGGAGCTGATCGTACGGGCTGGGCAGAATGCGTCGCGCGCGTCGTTGATCGCCGCGCAGTACGACCGCCGAAAAATGTCGATGTCGCACGGCAGCTTGCCGCCGGGGCCGACGATTGCGTTGGCGAACGTGCGCTTTGCGCCGGGTAGCGCAACGCAATCCGCACTGCCTGCGCGCCTGCGCGACATTGCCCCGCTCGGTGCATCGGGTTCGCAAACGCCGCCGAAAAAGAGTGTGGTGTTCACCGAAGCGATGGACATGCAAGCAATGCACGCACCGGGTGCGTCCACACAGCCCATGCCGCGCGGCATGCAATTCATGGTGAACGGAGCGGTATTCGACCCGGAGCGCGTGACGCTTGCGAGCCGGCGCGGCGAGGTGGAGCACTGGATGATAGGAAACGCCACGGACATGGACCATCCGTTTCATCTGCACGGCACGCAGTTCCAGGTGCTCGCACGCGAGCAGGGTGGTGTGCGCCAGGCAGAGGAATTACTCGCGTGGCGCGATACGGTGAACGTGCGGCGCGGCGAAACCGTGCACATCGCAACCGTTCAGCACGAGGCGGGCAAACGCATGTTTCATTGCCACATCCTCGAGCACGAGGATCTCGGCATGATGGGCACGTTGCTCGTGAGCTAGCACGCGAACGTTAAAAAACGATGAAGCCAAAAAGAAACCCGGCCGAAGCCGGGTTTCCAAGGTACGGGTACCGAACGGATCAGGCTGCAGCCTGAATGTTCGATGCCTGTTTACCCTTCGGGCCTTGCACGACCTCGAAGCTCACTTTCTGACCTTCTTTCAGGGTCTTGAAACCATTCATCTGAATGGCCGAAAAGTGAGCGAACAGGTCCTCGCCGCCTTCATCCGGCGTAATGAACCCGAAACCCTTCGCGTCGTTGAACCACTTGACCGTACCGGTTGCCATACCAACTTCCCCTGTAACTCATGTCACTACCACGAGCAGTTCGAAAAGCCAAACGATCGCAGTGCGATCGCCCCCTCCTCACAAGCTCACCAACGGCATTTTTCCGAATATAAGGCAGTTGAAAAAAGTGCCAGCTTGATTGTTGGGGCTCTTTATTCTGCTGTCAAGAATATTTTGAGACGTTCGCTGACGCGTTGTAAAGAACGCATTTCCAGGGTTTTTCCTGCTTTTCGCCGATGCTGCGCGCAGGTGTGCGGCGCATCTTGAAAAATCGCGGGAGCGACGCACATGCGAATGCACCGCAGCATCGAATGTGATGCCGAGCGTGCGGGCGCCTACAGTCGCTTTCCACGGCAACGCCAAGGTTGTGCGATACTCGATTCAACGGTGGCGTGAAAGCTGCTCGCAGCAGGATTATGTACCGGCCCCGCAGCCGGTCGAAGGGATCGGGGCCGGGCCAGGGCGCACATCAATTGCTTGCAGCGGGACGCAGGTCGGGAGCGCCGGGTTCACCGGCCGGCCGGTCAGGTGACGGCAGGATTGCGGGCCTGTCCGAGTTGTTTAGAATGGGTGTATGGCGATTATCCCGGACAAGCAGGATTCAACCGTACTGGAGCGGCAGGAGCAAAAGGTCAAACCGCCCTCCATGTACAAGGTCGTGCTAATGAATGACGACTACACGCCGATGGAATTCGTCGTGATGGTCGTGCAGGAATATTTCAATAAGGACCGCGAGACCGCAACGCAGATCATGTTGAAGGTGCATCGCGAGGGCAGGGGTGTTTGTGGGGTCTATACGCGGGACATCGCGTCGACCAAGGTTGAGCAAGTCGTTACCCATGCACGGCAGGCCGGGCATCCGCTGCAGTGCGTGATGGAGGAAGCATGATTGCCCAGGAACTGGAAGTCAGCCTGCACATGGCGTTCATGGAAGCACGTCAGGCGCGGCACGAGTTCATAACGGTCGAGCATCTGCTCCTGGCGCTGTTGGACAATCCAACAGCGGCAGAAGTGCTGCGCGCGTGTGCCGCCAATATCGAAGACCTGCGACAGAACCTGCGCAACTTCATTCACGACAATACCCCCACGGTTCCCGGCACGGATGACGTCGATACGCAGCCGACGCTCGGGTTCCAGCGCGTGATCCAGCGCGCGATCATGCATGTCCAGTCCACTTCCAACGGCAAGAAGGAAGTGACGGGCGCGAACGTGCTGGTCGCCATCTTCGGCGAGAAGGATTCGCACGCGGTCTACTACCTGCAGCAGCAGGGCGTGACGCGTCTGGACGTCGTGAATTTCATTTCGCACGGTATCGCGAAGACGGGCAGCGGCGAAGCCGCCAAGGCCAGCGACGCGAACGCAGAAGCCGAAGACGCCGCCGGCCAGAAGGAAACCCCGCTCGCCCAGTTCACGCAGAACCTGAACCAGATGGCGAAGGATGGCCGCATCGATCCGCTCATCGGCCGCGAACTGGAAGTGGAGCGCGTGGTGCAGGTGCTGTGCCGCCGCCGCAAGAACAATCCGCTGCTCGTGGGCGAGGCCGGTGTCGGCAAGACCGCGATCGCGGAAGGGCTCGCCTGGCGCATCACGCGCGGCGAAGTGCCGGACATTCTCGCCGACGCCCAGGTCTATTCGCTCGACATGGGCGCGCTGCTCGCGGGTACGAAATACCGCGGCGACTTCGAGCAACGCCTGAAAACGGTGCTGAAGGAGCTCAAAGAGCGGCCGCACGCGATTCTCTTCATCGACGAAATCCATACGCTGATCGGTGCGGGCGCCGCATCGGGCGGCACGCTCGACGCGTCGAACCTGCTCAAGCCGGCGCTCTCGTCGGGCACGCTCAAGTGCATCGGCGCGACGACGTTCACGGAATACCGCGGCATCTTCGAGAAGGACGCGGCGCTTTCGCGGCGCTTCCAGAAGGTCGACGTGGTCGAGCCGACCGTCGAGCAGACCGTGGCGATCCTGCGTGGCCTGAAGTCGCGTTTCGAGGAGCATCACGGCGTGAAGTATTCGTCGGGCGCGCTCAATGCAGCGGCTGAACTGTCGGCGCGCTTCATCACGGATCGACACTTGCCCGACAAGGCGATCGACGTGATCGACGAAGCGGGTGCGGCGCAGCGCATCCTGCCCAAGTCGAAGCAAAAGAAGACCATCGGCAAGAGCGAGATCGAAGAAATCATCTCGAAGATCGCGCGCGTGCCGGCGCAAAGCGTGTCGCAGGACGATCGCAGCAAGCTGCAAACGCTCGACCGCGATCTGAAGGCCGTGGTGTTCGGCCAGGATCCGGCAATCGACGCGCTCTCGGCCTCGATCAAGATGGCGCGCGCGGGCCTCGGCAAAACGGACAAGCCAATCGGTTCGTTCCTGTTCTCGGGTCCGACCGGCGTCGGCAAGACGGAAGTGGCGCGCCAGCTCGCGTTCACGCTCGGCATCGAGTTGATCCGCTTCGACATGTCCGAGTACATGGAGCGCCATGCGGTGAGCCGCCTGATCGGCGCGCCGCCGGGTTATGTCGGGTTCGACCAGGGCGGTCTGCTCACCGAAGCCGTCACGAAGAAGCCGCACTGCGTGTTGCTGCTCGACGAAATCGAGAAGGCGCACCCGGACATCTTCAACGTGCTGCTGCAGGTGATGGACCACGGCACGCTGACCGACAACAACGGCCGCAAGGCGGACTTCCGCAACGTCATCATCATCATGACGACGAACGCGGGCGCCGAGGCAATGAACAAGTCGACGATCGGCTTCACGACCCGCCGCGAGCAGGGCGACGAAATGGCCGATATCAAGCGCCTGT